>NZ_QRQX01000021.1:0-7099 GCF_003475665.1 Collinsella sp. AF29-7AC | reverse complement strand
CCTGGCGCGAGAGCCTCGGACGATACGAGCGCTTCGTGCGCGAGCGCAGCGATCGCCGCGTGCTGTTGCTGGAGCTCGGCGTGGGCGAGATGACCCCCGGCATCATCACGCTCCCGTTCTGGAGCATGACCGCGAAGCTGCCGGATGCGCACCTTTTGAGCGTAAACATCTCGGGCGGCTCGGCTCCGCTGCAGCTTGGAAGCAAGGCAGGGGCGATCCAGGCCGATTTGGGCGCCCTGCTCTCGGCGGCGCGGACGGCGAAGGTATTTAAGCCTCCTTGTTAGTCTCTTTGAGATATTCCCCGTCGCCCACGGGCTCTAACCACTCGTTGGAGGCCTCCTCGCCCGGAACCTCCAGCGCGAGATGGGAGAACCAGCTCTCGGGCGCGGCTCCGTGCCAGTGCTTCACCCCCGGGGCGATGTTGACCACGTCGCCGGGGCGCAGCTCCTGTGCCGGCTTTCCCCACTCCTGGTAAAACCCTCGACCAGCCACGCAGACGAGGATCTGCCCGCCGCCGCTTTTGGCGTGATGGGTGTGCCAGTTGTTGCGGCAGCCGGACTCGAACGTAACGTTGTAAATGCCGACCTGCTCGGTGGAAAGGAGCGCGAGGTAGCTTTGCCCGATAAAGTACTTCGCGAATGCATCGTTGGGGACACCGATGGGAAAGGCCATCTCGTTTTGGTGCCGTGCCTTTGCGTCGACGGCATCGTCATCCGCCCAGACCTCTTTCGCCATACGGAAGGCCGCCCACGCCTTGGGCCAGCCCGCGTAAAACGCCGCGTGCGTAAGGATTTCCGCTATCTCCGTCCTGGTCACTCCATTGTTCTTTGCGGACATCAGATGATATTGGAACGAAGAGTCCGTCAGCCCCTGCGCCATCAGGGCCACCACCGTCACCACGCTGCGGTCTCGAAGGGAAAGCCCGTCTTCTCGGCTCCACATCTCGCCGAACAGCACATCGTCATTGAGCTGTGCAAATTTGGGGGCAAAGTCCCCCAGGGCATCCCTGCCTGCCGTCTGTTTAATTGCCATGATCGATCTCCCCCTGTCGATGGTTTAGGTGCAAATCTGTTTCCACATTACGGAACACCCTTTGCAATCCCTGTTCTAATGACGAGAATGAAGGTAATACCTAAACCTGACTTTAGGTCAAGGAATGAATTCGAGATTGATTCGGAGGAACCATGTACACAATCGGACAGGTTTCGGAGATGTTCGGTTTGCCCGCCTCAACGCTGCGCTATTACGACAAACAGGGATTGTTCCCGGGGCTGGAGCGGGCGTCCGGCATTCGTCGGTTCAGCGATACGGAACTCGAGGCGCTTCGGGTCATCGAATGCCTAAAGAAGGCGGGGATGGAGATCAAGGACATCCGGCTGTTCATGGAATGGTGCGCGGAGGGTCCATCGACATACCCCAAACGCAAGGCCATGTTCGAGGAGCGGAAGACCCACATGGAGCTAGAGATCGCGAACATGAACCGCGCGCTGGACATGCTGAAGTACAAATGCTGGTACTACGAGCAGCTGAATCAGAGCAACAACGAGGCTGAGCTGAAGGCACTGATTCCCGACGGCTTGCCAGAAGACATCAAAGAGGCCTACGAAAACGCTCACGCTCGATAGTGCCAAAAACGTCCCTTCTGAAACTCAACCATTGTTTAAGATGTCACAACTTAGGCAACAAGACTGGTTGCCCCGGTACGCAACGGGAGGGTCGACGCGGCTGGCATCGACCCTCCCATTTCCCAAACGGCATAAAGCTACTTGCTCACAACCGAGATGCGCTGGGCGACGTGGTTACCGGACTCGATCTCATCGACCATGGCAATCGCATAGTCAGCGTACGAGAGCGTTGACTCGCCGCGGCTGTTGAGCGTGAACTCCTCGCCCGCCAAGATATACTCACCGGTGCGCTCGCCGTCGGCCTGGAAGTCAGCAGCAGGGGAAATGAAGGTCCACTTGAGGCCGTCCGTTTCGCGAAGGTGAGCAAGGACTTTGCCGGCCGCGGCGGACAGCGGCTTCCAGTCATCGGGAAAGTCCGGGCCCATATCGACGGTGACCGTATGCTCGGGGTTGACGAACAGCGAGCCCGCGCCACCCACGATGAGCAGGCGCACATCGGTGCCGACCAGCACATCAGCCAAGTGGATGCCCGCGTCGGTGATACCGGGGATGGTCTCGGGCGTCCAGCCGCCCACGGCGTCCACCACGGCGTCGAATCCTTCGAGGTCTTCCGTCGTGAGCTCGAGTGCGTCCTTGATGACGGAGTTCTGAGCGGCGGTCCTATTCTCGCCGCGTACGATGGCGGTCACGTCGAATCCGCGACGCACGGCCTCCTCAACGATGAGGCTGCCGGCCCTGCCGTTCGCTGCTACAACTGCGATTTTCTTGGTCATCATGCTTTCCTTTCGACCTGCGGCACTCGCCGCCGCTTTCCTTGCAGCTCATACGATACGCGTCAAAGGTATATAATGGAAAGTAGGCACATAATAGTGCTGTAAGCACCAAAAGGAAACTAATGTAAATGACGTGCATGATTGCAGACGGAGGTTTCGCGAATATGACGGCACCGACTTTGGAGGACCTGCCTGCCTGCCCAGTGGAGACAACGCTTTTACTCATCGGCAACAAGTGGCAGGTGCTCATCCTGCGCGAACTCTCGCTCAAAGGCACGATGCGCTTTAAGGAGCTGCAACGCTCGATCGGCAAGATTTCGCAGAAAGTTCTTACCAGCAACCTACGAACCATGGAGGAAACGGGGCTCGTTCATCGTGAAGCGTTCGCAGAGGTGCCCCCACGGGTGGAGTACTCGCTCACCGACCTGGGACAGACACTCAGACCCGTTCTTGACGCAATGAGAGCTTGGGGCGAGAACTACAAGGAGCAGCTCCGCGGCGGCGGGCTTCGATAAGTAGCTCCTACTGGTTACACGCCTACAGAAACCCCTCCGTCCTATCGCCATCACGGGAAACCCTCCTCCTTGGTTCTCGCCGCAAACGGCTTCGAGGCCGCGCTGGCGGTCCCGGCACGGCTGGAGTCGGCCCGCGCGAGCAGCGGAAAGGGACACACGCCCTTTACCAAGGTAGATTGCTGCTTTCGCTTCCCGTTCCTTCCGCAGTATTCTCAAGGCGGATGCGCGGCCCGCGCTCTTGGCGCCTAGGGGGCGTCGCCGTCACATCGTTTCATTCGCGTCTCTCTTTAGCGTTGGCAAGACGTCGGTTCGTGCCGTTCGGGTGCACGCAGGTTTTGATAATGCGCACCATCTCATCGATAGGCGTTTCGCAGCCGCTTTGGATCCAGTCCTGAACCACGGCAGAGAGCCCATGCACATAAAAACTGATGACAAAGGCCCGCTGCTCGCTGGGATAGCCAAAGCGCTCCAACACTGGGTCGATGATGTGCTTCGCTAGGGCCTCGAATCGCTCCTGAGCTTGCAGCGTATGCCCGTTTGCGAGCATCGCGCGATAGATGGAGCAGCTGTCTTGGACGAACTCGAGGTAGGGCCTCAGATACTCGTCGGTTACGAAAACGAGCTCATCGAGGGAAGCCGTACGGATAGCCCCGATCGTGTCTGCGGCGCTTTGTTCAAAGCGCTCGAAGAACTTGGTGTTCACATGCTCCGAACACTCCTTCACGAGGTCAGGGACACCCTGGTAGTGAAGGTAGAACGTAGAGCGCCCCACCCCGGCCTTCTTGCAAATCTCCTTAACGGTTATGAACTCCGCGCCCTTGTTCTGCAGCAAGTCGAGCAAAGTCTCGTCCATAAGCTGCGCCGTCGTAAAGTATCTGCTCTGCTGCCTGTTCACCCAAGCCTGCCTCTCCCTGATGCCAAAAGCTATTCGCCGGCAATTCCCTTGGCAAGCTCCATTATCTCAAAGGCGTATTTCTTCTTAGAGGTTTCCAGAATCCGGCGATACAGCACAAGGTTCACGCTTGCGCCTGCGATACCCAAGATACCAAGGACGATTCCGAGCACAAACAACGTGCCCTCGCCAGGTCCCAGCATACCCATGGTCAGGCACATGCCCGCACCCAACAACAGCGAGGAAGCGATGCCAAAGCTGTAGGCGAAGACGTTCGCAGGGCGCTTTGCTTTGGCATCGAGCTTCTTGAGCGCGGTGAGCTTGGAGGCGCTTTTGGGCGCGTATTGCTTGGCGATCGATTCCGCGCAGATCTTGTCGGTGTCCATGTTTTCTTCCTTTTCTCTATGGCTTGTTCGACAACCCAAGAATAGGAAGAACGCGCAGGCGATTGATGAACACGAGCGGGACGTTGTGTCCATGTTATATCGGCGAATGTCGACACTCACCGCAACTGCTCGGAATGATGATTGCGCTGTATTTCGTTATCAAATGAGCAGTGAAAAACGGCATAAAAGAGGCCTACGGTGCTGTCACTGGCAAGAATACCGCCGAAGATATCCAAAACGAAAAAGAGTTGAAAGAACTTGGATTGGATCAAGAGGATCGATAAATCCAGTTTCGCTGCCCCTAAAACGGCCTTGCTTTGCCCTCGGGGACAATGATGCTCACTCATTCATTTGAATTCGTCTTGAGGAGCGCCTTAACGTGCAGGTCGTAACGTGTGGCATAGAGAGGTCGTCCCCTGCGCTTTATCCTTCGCGCGCCCGTGCTTACCTTGATAAGGTCGGCATCACGAAAGAGCATCGCTTCCTCGAGGTATCTATTACGGCGTTTCAGTCTATCGCCTTTCAAGAGCTGCTCCTAAAACTCGAATCTGATTACACTTTTGGGAGTTTCATAACTCTGCGCCACAAGATGAGCAAAGAACGCACCTCGAGATGAATCGACTAAAGGAATTACGCACCTGCCGGGAGGCAGGCAGCCTGCTCGATCATCGCGGACTGCCAATTGATAAACCCCAAAAGCCGGACCGCACGGCGGCGCCCGTTTCGCTAAATCGGCTTGATGGAATGGCGGATCACGGTCTTGAGCTTCTCCGGCACACACTTGCGCGGATCGGAAAGGTAGATTTCGTGATGCAGGCGGAATTCGGAGAAGTCGGGGGCGTAGCCCCGTTCCGCTGCAAATGTGCGCATGGCGTCTATGGTCGTCGTCTCGTCGTCGTAAGGCCCAGTGTGCATGCACTGAACGCAAAGGCCCTCGTCGACCCTCAGCAGCTCGACCGCCGAGAAGTCCAGCTTCTTCTTGGTGGCAGCTTCCGAAACGGCCCAGTCGAAATCCTCGCGAGTGACGAAATCGGGCAGGCGGATGCACGAGATAAAGTTGAAGTCGTCCTTCCTCGTGTAATCGATCTCGCCATCGGCGCGGTCTTGCCACCAGAAGCCCTCGAGTGGCGGCACGACGAAGTCGAAATAGCCTTCGATTTCACGCGGTCCCTTCTTCGACATCTTGATGGCATAGGCAACGCCGTAGGGCATCGGCAGCGCGTTCTGCTACGCGCCGCCTTCGGCATTGGGATCGCCCTTGCCCCGCACGGCAACGTAGCTCATAGACGGAACGATCAGAATGCTCGGCTTGTCAGGCGGTTTGCCCGCGATGTTGTAGCGCACCGTAGACGCTGATGGAGATGGCTGCGCGCAGGCACGAGTGCGCCGCCGCACCTCATGGCCTATTTCTCGGGTATTTGGGGCGCGCGGCGTTCAAAAATGTGAAGCGGTTCTGCATGCTCGGGGTTGAGCCGAGGTGCCCTACTTCTCGCCCTCCAGCAGCCCCACGATACGGTCGATGTCGACGGCGAAGTGGGGCCTTCCCTCGCGCTCGTAGCGGTCGAGGTACGCCTGGCACTCGGAGACAGTGCGCTTGGTGTTGCCGTCGATGATGCGCTGGAGCGTCTCGTAGTAGGCCGAGCCCTCGGTCCTGAAGCGGCGCTGGTAGGACTTGGTTATGGGGAACATCTTGATGTAGTGGATGCCGTGGCGACAGCCGGGGCGCGTCGTGGGGCGGGGTGGCAACGCAAAGTACTGGTCTTTGGGCACGTTGGGGGCGATGTTGGAATGCAGCGGTACGGCGAAGTCCCTGCGCTTCCCGCGGAAACGCAGCCTCACCACCACGATGCAGGGGAGATTGTGCTTAAGCATGAGCTCGCGGTCGCCCTCGACGAGGTCGAAGAAGTTCTGGGAGATGGATACGACCTTCACCGGTTGCGCCTCTTCATACGAAGTGGGGCCCGCATCGCTGCAGGCCCCTACAGGTGGGCGATATTCTACGCCTTGCGGCACCCCGTCGCCCACGGAGGTTAAACGTACACGTAAGCCGTACTCTGAAAGCCGCGGCTTCCGGCAAGCAGTTTATACCACGAAAGGTCGCTTTCAACGCGCATAGCTCGCAAAATAACACTCGCTGGGCCGTCACCCCTGGCAGTTGCCCTCCAATCTTCATTGGAGTCAGCAGGTCAATTCATATAGTTATGGGGGTGTATCCTAAAGGAAATCAAATTTATACCCCCATAACTAAGGAATTTTCTATTCCCACTCAATGACTAGGGCCCTGGTGTAATTGGCTTGATCACCGTTCCGGGAACCGGTATCGACCTACCTGTCCGCCGAGCTCTTTCTTCAGCTCCAGCCTAGTATCTGATTCGCGCCGTTATAAGCGAAAACCGAAGAGATGCGTCTTAGCCAAGAAAAGAAGGTTAGCCTCATCTTACTGCATGATTCGTGTGTTATAGTTAGATGACTCTAACTGTTTGGGGGCGACAGCCATGCACGAACGCGAGGGTTTCTGGGACAAGAACGCCGGTCGGTATGACCGTTTCATGCGAAACGACCGGGCGGCGTATGAGAAGATGTATGGGCTGATCCGGCCGGTGGTGAAAGCAAAGACCGTGCTGGAGGTTGCCACCGGCACGGGGCTTGTCGCAAAGAGCGTCGTGGATGCGGCGGCGCGCATCGAGGCTACGGACGCCTCTGCAAAGATGATCCTTGAAGCAAAGCGGGACAATCAATCCGCAAAGCTGCACTTTTCCGTGCAGGATATGTTCCGCCTGCCCTATGCGCAGAAGTCCTTCGAAGTGGTGATCGCGTCCAACGCGCTTCACATAGTGCCGCATCCGGAAAAGGCCCTGCAAGAAATCAGGCGGGTGCTGAAGGACGACGGCGTGCTCATCGCGCCAAC
>NZ_QRQX01000020.1:0-38473 GCF_003475665.1 Collinsella sp. AF29-7AC | reverse complement strand
AACGGAAAAGAGCCGCCCTTTCGGACGACTCAAACTGTAATGGGGCTCTTTTAGCTACCCCGGCGCCCTTTCTGCTAGCGGGGGACGTAGCGGCCGGGTTGGGCTCCGGTGGGCTCGCCGTCGCGTGCCGCCAGCACGCCGTTCACAAACACGGCCTTGGCGCGGCCATGTGCCTCAAAGCCCTCGAGCGGCGTGTAGTCCACGGCCTGATGCTGCGTCGCGGCGCTAATCGTCCAGCGCGCCTTGGGATCCCACACGCACACGTCGGCATCGGAGCCCTCGGCAAGACAGCCCTTGCGCGGATACATGCCAAAAACGCGCGCCGGATTCTCGCTCATCAAGCGGCACAGATCCTCGGGACCCAGCTGTCCCTCAAAGCTCGTGGCAATCGCAACGGGACGATGCTCCACGCCGGGCCCGCCGTTGGGAATCGCGCGGAAATCATCGCGTCCTCGGTCCTTTTGCCCGTGCAGGTTAAAGCTGCAATGATCGGTCGCAATAGTATCGATCTCGCCAGCCACAAGCGCCTCGCGCAGCGCGGCACGGTCACCGGCATGGCGCAGCGGCGGGCTCATCACGTACTTGGCGCCCGCAAAGCCGTCCTCGCCCTGCTCCAGATAGCAGGTGTCGTCGAGCATCAGATACTGAGGGCAGGTCTCGACATAGATGTTCTTCTGCCCGTGCGCTTTGGCAGCGCGAATGGCCTCGAGCCCCAGCTTGGTCGAAAGGTGCACCACGTTGACCGGAGCGTCCCCGGCCAAGTGCGCCAGATACAGCAGGCGGCTCACGGCCTCGGCCTCACACACGTCCGGACGGCTGAGCGCATGGCCCTCGGGCCCGTGGATACCCTGATCAAACACGCGCTTCTGCAGCGCGTTGACCAACGTGCCGTTCTCGCAATGCACGCACAGGATACCGCCCACGCGCTTGAGCTCCTCCAGCACCTCGAGCGTCTCGGCATCGTCCAGGCGCAGATGGTCGTAGGCAAAGTAGGTCTTAAACGACGACACGCCCGCCTCGCGCATGGCCGAAAGATCGGCGCGGTTGCGCTCATTCCACTCGGCAAGCGCCATATGGAAGGCATAGTTGGCGGTGCAGGTGCCGTCGGCGCGATGATGCCACTCGACCAAGGCATCGGGCATGGTCACGCCGCGATCGGCCGTCGCGTAGTCCACAATGGTCGTCGTGCCGCCGCAGGCAGCCGCGCGCGTGCCGGTCTCAAAGCTATCGGCTGTCCAATCCATGCCGGTCCAGCACTGCATGTGCGTGTGCCCATCGATAAAGCCCGGGAACACCCAGCAGCCCGCAGCATCCTCGACGGTATCGCCCTCGGCCGGCTCAATCGCCGCGGCAATCCGTACGATCTTATCGCCATCCATGGCAAGATCGGCGCGGCGAAGCCCCTGGGGCGTCACGAGTGCGCCGTTTTTGATGATGATCATAATTGCTCCTTATTGATTGATGCAGTTGGCCACGCGATCAAAATACGAGCAGGCGGCGATATGCTCCGTTATGCGTCGCTGTCCCTTGACGGTATCGACGTCCCACAGCTCGTAGGCACGCGCCTCGACCAGCACCACGTCGGTACGGTCCTTGAGGATCGAACCGCCGCCGTCCTTACCCTCAAGACACATAAGTGCATCGAACAGTTCCGCCGGAAAGAGCACCGGGCTCGAAGGCTCACCGTTGCACGCAAGACGCACCGGATACTTGCGGCCACGCTCATCAAACGCGCGAACCATGGCCTCAAAAGAATCCGAACTCACGAGCGGCTGGTCGCCCGGCAAAAAGAGGCAGCCTTTCCAGTTGCGATCGACCCCCCACGAAAGGCCCGCACGGACGCTTTCGCTCCTGAGCTTGCCATCGTGCAGCACATACGGGCAATGCTTGTCCTCGCAAATCTGGGCGACCTCGGGCCAACGCGTCGAAACCACAACGTCAAAGCCCCGGGGAACCGAATCGATGGTCCGGGCAATCAGCGGCTCGCCATAGATATCGGCAAGCATCTTGTTAGAGCCAAACCGCTTGCCCTCGCCCGAAGCCATAATCACGCAACCAAGTTTCATGGTGATACCTCCCCTGAAACCATCGTACCCATAACTCGCGCCGCGGGCATCCACATCGAAGGCGCTTATCCCGCACGCCCGCGATGCAAAAAAGGGGCACCCCGCCGGTTGGCAGAGCGCCCCCTTTACATGGCTTACCTCAACCCGGCTTTAGGCCTGGAACCAACGGGCGGTGTTGCGCTCGTCGAGGGCCTTGAGGGTAGCGGCGGGATCGGCAACCTTCTGCAGGAACATCATGGCTGCGATAGCGTACGGCTTGTAGCTAGCCTCCTTGTACATGCCCACGCGGTGCATGTCGAAGACGTCGGCGTTGACCTCGCCGTGCTCGCAGGAGACACCGGAGATGTCGGCAGGCAGCGGGTGCATAAAGATGGTGTCCTGACCGTTGGCAGTCTTCTCCATGAGCTCGGTCGTGGAGCACCAGTCCTGATGGGTGGCGTTCTGGGCGAGCAGCTCCTTCTCGAGCGCGGCGATGCCGGCGTCGTCGCCCTCGGCGTACAGGTTGGTGCGCTTCTCCATGGCGGCAAACGGAGCCCAGCTCTTGGGAATCACGATGTCGGCGCCCTCGAAGGCCTCGGCCATGGTGTTGACCTGCTTAAAGGTGGTGCCGGACTCGGCGGCATAGCCCTTTGCGCGCTCGACGACCTCGGGCATGAGGTCGTAGCCCTCGGGGTGAGCCAGGGTGACGTCCATGCCAAAGCGGGGCAGCAGGCTGATCAGCGACTGCGGGCAGGACAGCGGCTTGCCGTAAGAGGGCGAATAGGCCCAGGTGACGGCAACCTTCTTGCCCTTGAGGTTCTCAAGGCCGCCAAACTCGTTGATGAGGTAGAGCATGTCGGCAGAGGACTGCGTGGGGTGATCGGAGTCGGACTGCAAGGAGATGAGCGTGGGACGGTGATCCAGAACGCCGTCCTCGTAGGCCTGCTGGACAGACTCGGAGACCTCGGCCATGTAGGCGTCGCCCTTGCCGATGTACATGTCATCGCGGATGCCGATGACGTCGGCCATGAAGGAGATCATGGTAGCGGTCTCGCGGACGGTCTCGCCGTGAGCGATCTGGGACTTCTTCTCGTCCAGGTCCTGCAGCTCAAGGCCGAGCAGGTTGGCGGCCTTAGAGAAGGAGAAACGCGTACGGGTGGAGTTGTCGCGGAACAGGGAGACGGCCAGGCCCGAGTCGAAGATCTTGGACGAAACGTTGTTCTCACGCAGCTCGCGCAGGGCGTCGGCGACGATGTAGAGCGCCTTGAGCTCATCGGTGGTCTTGTCCCAGGTGTGCAGGAAATCGCTGCCGTACATGCCCTTAAAATCGAGGCCGTTCAGCTGCTCGACGAGCTCGGTAAACTTGGCGTCCATGTAAATATCCTTTCCAAAGATGAAACGATTGCAATGAGTAGATGTGCTCCGGTATGCGCGTGTGGCTAGAACATGCAGAGCGCTATGACGAGGACCCGCTACCGTTGAGGAAGCATGGGAGATAACGACTGCGGGCCCCAAGTCAACAGGAGGTGCCGGGGGCATAGGCTGTCCCCGGCTCAACAAAATCGAGGAATGGGACTAGTCGATCTTGTTGTTGGTCAGACCAGCGCGGAACACGGTGGCGTCGCCGTCGGCCTTGCTGGGATCGTAGAGGTTCAGAGCGGCAACATACATGGCGGCAGCGGTGACCAGGTCGTCCTTGTAGGTGACCTCGTTGGGAGCGTGAGCCTGAGACTCGGCACCCGGGCCAAAGCCCACGCAGGGGATGCCGTAGCGGCCCTGGATGGAAACGCAGTTCGTGGAGAAGGTCCACTTGTCGCACAGCGGACGACCGGTGCGCTTGTCCATGCTGGGCTCGCAGCCGATGCGCTCGTCACCGAACATGGCCTTGTGGGCGTCGACGAGGGCCTTGACGTGCGGAGCGGTCTCCTTGTTGATCCACGTGGGGAAGTAAGCCTCGGTCTCGTAGACCTCGCCGGTCCAGGACGGACGGTCGTACATGTACATGGAGACCTTCACGTCGTCGCCGTACTTCTTGGCGGCCGGCAGGTTGCGGATCTCGTCCAGGCAAGACTCCCAGGTCTCACCGGCGGTCATACGACGGTCGATGGAGATGGCGCAGGAATCGGCCACGGCGCAGCGGCTGGGGCTGGTGTAGAAGATCTGGCTGACGGTGCAGGTGCCGCGGCCCAGGAAGCGGGCATCCTCGTAGTGCTCGGGGTTGTACTTGGGATCGAGCATCTTGACGAGGCCCTTGATGTCGGTCGACTCGTCGCAACCGTTGTTGTTGAGGGCGCGGACGTCGGCGATGATGTCGGCCATCTTGTAAATGGCGTTATCGCCGCGGTCGGGAGCGGAGCCGTGGCAGGAGGTGCCGTGAACGTCGACGCGAATCTCCATGCGGCCGCGGTGACCGCGATAGATGCCGCCGTCGGTGGGCTCGGTGGAAATGACGAACTCGGGCTTAATGCCGTCCTTGTTGTAGATGTACTGCCAGCACATGCCGTCGCAGTCCTCTTCCTGGACGGTGCCGACGACCATGATCTTGTAGCCCTCGGGGATGAGGCCCATGTCCTTCATCATCTTGGCAGCGTAGGTAGCAGAAGCCATGCCACCCTCCTGATCGGAGCCGCCGCGGCCGTAGATGATCTCGTCGGTCTCGTAGCCCTCATAGGGATCGGCATCCCAGTTCTCGATGTTGCCGATGCCGACAGTGTCGATGTGGGAATCGATGGCGATGATCTTGTCGCCCTCGCCCATAAAGCCCATGACGTTGCCCAGGCCGTCAACCTTGACCTCGTCATAGCCAAGGCTCTCCATCTCGGCCTTGATGCAGGCGACAACCTCACCCTCCTCGCAGGACTCAGAGGGATGGCTAATCATTGCGCGAAGAAAACGCGTCATATCAGCACGGTGGGACTCAGCAGCAGCCTTGATAGCGTCGAAATCGAGTTCTTTAGCCATTGTTCATAACCTTTCAAACGAAGGAATCTACCTGTGAGGTGGCGGAGCGATACCTATTTACTCCGCCCAGTATTAGCAAGTGGGGTATTCGCCCTCCCAGACGATGCGGCGATACTGATCCGGATCGGTGTCGCCCTCGGTGGAGAAGCAGAGCACGGAGCTCGTCTTGTCCAGACCGATGAGCTCCTTGAGCTCGGCGTACTCGGGATCGAGCATGAGGGTCTCGACCAGGCCGGTGGTCACTGCGCCGGACTCGCCGGAGATGACGCGCGGGTCGCCCTTCTCGGGAGCGCCCAGGGTGCGCATGCCGCGAGCGGTAACCCAGTCGGGGCAGGACACGAAGGCGGTGGTGTGGTTGCGCAGGATATCCCAGCCCAGGATGTTGGGCTCGCCGCAGCACAGGCCGGCCATGATGGAGGGCATGTCGCCGTCCACGATGCGCGGATTGCCGTCGCCGGCGGCAGCGCCCTTGTACAGGCAGGCGGCAGGCGCGCACTCGACCACGACGAAGGTGGGCGGGTTATCGGGATACAGGTTGGTGAAGTAGCCCACCACAGCGCCGGCCAGCGAGCCCACGCCAGCCTGAACAAAGACGTGCGTCGGGCGGTTGATGGCCATCTCGCGCAGCTGCTCGGCAGCCTCGGAAGCCATGGTGCCGTAGCCCTCCATGATCCAGGACGGGATCTTCTCGTAGCCCTCCCAGGCGGTGTCCTGAACGATAACGCCGCGCTCGCAGGCATCGGCCTCGGCGGCGGCCATGCGCACGCACTCGTCGTAGTTGACCTCTTCGATGGTCACCGTGGCGCCCTCGGCGGCGATGTTATCGAAGCGGGGCTTGGTGGAACCCTTGGGCATGTGCACGACGGCCTTCTGGCCCAGCTTGTTGGCAGCCCATGCCACGCCGCGGCCATGGTTGCCGTCGGTGGCGGTAAAGAAGGTGGCCTGGCCAAAGTCCTTGGCAAGCTGATCGGAGGTCAGGTAATCGAAGGTGCACTCGGCAACGTCCTTGCCGGTCTCGTCGGCAATGTAGTTGGCCATGGCAAACGAACCGCCCAGAACCTTAAAGGCGTTGAGGCCAAAGCGATAGCTCTCGTCCTTGACGCACAGGTTGGACAGGCCCAGGCGCGCGGCCTGGCCATCCAGGCGGGCAAGCGGAGTGACGGTATATTGAGGGAACGACTGGTGGAAGGCGCGGGCCTTCTTCACGTGGTCGAGGCTCATGATTCCCAAGTGCTTGTCATCGCTCTTGGGCATCGTGTTGCCCGCCCACTGGATCTTATCGGCCATACGGTGAACTCCTTAAGTCCTCTCTTGCCGGCCCCCGCATACGCGTTTCAGTCCATTCCCATTCATGCGACTGAACTTTTATGTGGATGCCAAACAAAAAGTTTGTTAGCACTGTTCTATCACACTTTTTGATTGGCAAACCTAACAAATTGTTTGTTGCCGTAATCGGTACCTTTTCGTCGCCGAACGGTTACATAACGCAGCAACGCTTTCGTTATTTGCGAACAGGTGTGGTTTATGGCAAAGTGAGCCCAAACTAATTTTTAGGAAGGCACCCATGACCCCCGCACAGATTGAGTTTTATAAGCGCCTTGCACACGGCCTGGCGCTCCAATTTGGCCCCAACTGCGAAGTCGTCGTCCACGACCTGGAAACCGAAGACGTGGACCACTCCATCGTAGTGATCGAAAACGGCCACGTCAGCGGGCGCAAACTGGGTGACGGCCCCAGCCATATTGTGTTTGAGTCCATGCACGAGGGCACCACCGACGTGCACGACCGCGAGCCATACCTCACCAAAACCACCGATGGCAAGCTGCTCAAGTCCTCGACCATCTTTATCCGCAACGACGAGGGCAAACCCGTCGGCATTTTGGGCATTAACTTTGACATTACGCTCATGAAGGCTTTTGAGCGCTCGCTCGATGCCTTTACCGGCACCGGCGCCACGGGCTACACCGAGCCCGAGCCCATTACCAAAAACATCGGCGACCTGCTCGAAGATCTGCTGCGCGAGTGCGAGCAATACGTGGGCAAGCCCGCAGCCCTTATGACCAAAGATGAGCGCATTCGCGCCATTGGCTACCTCGACCGTCGCGGCGCCTTCCTCATTTCCAAGTCGAGCGAGCGCGCCTGCGAGTTCTTTGGCATCTCCAAATACAGCTTCTATAGCTACCTCAATGAGGCCAAGGCGGCAGCAGGCGACAAGTAGGCACTCGCCTGGATTGCCCCTCCCCTTTTGGGCGCGAGTTCTGGAAAGCATGAATCCAAGACCGAGCCGCTTGGAAAGTTCCATATAATCGATGTCATTAGTATTTCGAAAGGGTGGAACAGAATGGCGTTGAGCAAGGCATCATGCACCGGTCGCGGATTGATTCCGGCAATTGGTGGACATGTGCACCGCATGTTCGATGAGGGTGAAGACGACCTGTTTTCGCTGAGCCTTGACGACGTGATGGATGATCGCCCGTGGACCGCCGACGAACTCATGGGCGGTGGGGCTCGCCTGTCAAGCCCCAATCCCGCACTTGCGCCTAAGCCCGCATCTGCGCCGACTCCTGCGCAGCCGCCTGTTTCGACGCCCGCGTCTACGCCCGCACCCATTTCGGCGCCCACACCCACTCCCCGCCCCGCAAGCGACCCGTCCGAGACGGCGGCATTTCTCGCTGCAGCGACGCAGGGCAAATCGGCCGACAGCACCGTTATGTACAGCGCCCAGCAGTTGCCTGTTCCTGCGGCACGCAAGCCTCCGGTCACAAGGCTCGATGAGCCCGTTGCCCATCAGGTTGCCTACGATTCCTGGGCTGCAGCCGATCTGGATGAGACCTCTACCGGCATGCCGGCGCTCGACGTTCCAGTTAACCCGCTTTTTGCCGCCAACACGAGCGCCGCGGACTATGAGGGCGGTGCGGCATATTCCGATTATTCCGATGGCTATGCTGGCACCGATCGCATCGAGACCGAGGATTATGGCAACGCATCGAGCGATTATCTCAACGACCCGTACGCTGCCACGCCTGCACCGGAATATGACCCGGAGGCCGCGTCCGCGCCGGCGTATACCAAAAGCACGGGCGAAGAGCGCTTCGCCGATTATTACGCCGAGGAAAAGGCGCTGCGTTTCTCGGAATTTCCGCAGGCAGTCAAGGTTGCCTTTATCGCCATTGTCATTGCCCTGCTCGGCGTCATTGCGTTTGAGGGATTCCGGCTGTTCTCCGGCCCCACCCAAGCGGAGTCGGAGACCCAGCAAAAAGAGGACGATAACAAGTATCTGGACATCAACACCCTCAAGGGCGACCCCAACGACGGGGACGACGAGTAGCGAGGGTTAAGGGAGGGCCGGAAGAGCCGGCGGCATGTTACGGCTCCAAAAGCCCTGCCATAAAGATGGGCAGATACAGCACGTCACCATCACGGTGAAGATTACATTCCGCAAGTACCAGGGCGCGATCGATTCCGTAGCCCTTCGTCGCGAGCGCGTTGTCGAGCGCCGCATGGGACTTAAAGCTCTTGCCCGACTTGACCTCGATGGCAAGGACCTCCCCATCGAGCGTCTCCTCCACAAAATCGAGCTCGCCGACTTTTTTAGACGTAAAGTAGCGCAATCTGAATCCGTGGGCTTTGAGCTCTTGGGCAACGAAGCCCTCAAACGCCGCCCCCATGTTCATGCCAAAGGCGTCTTCCGCCTCCCCATCAAAAACGCCTTGGGCGACCCTTTTGGAATACGACGACATGAGCATTCCGGTGTCCAAGTAAAACAGCTTGAACAGATTTCGTTGCTCCCCCAATAAAAGGGGTGCCACGGGCGCCGTTACGTTATACACGGGAAGCGCGACACCCGCCTCCGATAGCCAGAGAAAATGATCTGTCACCTGCGAAAAACGTTTGACACCGTTAATCGATGACAGTTTGAATCGCTTGTTTTTGGAGCCGGCCTCGCTGGGAATCAGATCATAGATATCGCGAATAACCAAGCGTAGCTCAGGCGGAGCGTACTTTGCGATGTCATCGCGATACAGGGCGTGAAGATCGCGATGGATGTTTCGAACCTCGTCGACATTGCGCGTCGCCAAGAAGGAATTGACCGCGTCGGGCATGCCCCCCACCACCACATACTGATGGAACAGATTGAGCAAGCGGTCATACAGATAGCCGGGGAGCTCCTTTTCGTCCTTTAGACAACCCCTGAGCATGTCAAACGCTCCGGCAGCAACGCCGCTTGCCCAGCAGAACTCCTCAAAGTCGAGCGGGTACATCTGGACCTGCTCGACATACCCCACCGGCAGGGAATCGATGCCCTCGAGCTCAACGCCAAGGAGCGATCCGGTAAGGATGTATCGAAAGTCGCCGCGCTGGACCAGGTATTTGATAAACGTCACTACGTTGGGGCATCGCTGCACCTCGTCGATAACCACAACGGTCTTGTTCGCAACCATCGGCTGCGTTGCAGCAATAGACATGCGCATAAGCAGGTCATCCGCGCTTTTTGCCGCCAAAAACGAATCGCGCACGGACGCGTCGGCGATAAGGTCGAACGTCACGACATTTTCGAACGATTCGCTTGCAAAGACGTTGACCAAATATGACTTTCCTACCTGTCGGGCGCCCTTGACCAAAAGAGCCTTGTTAGGCGACGAGGCAAGCCAAGATTCAAACTGTGCTTTCGCTTTTCTCTGTAGCATAAGCGCACCCCTTATTACGTGCTGTTTTAGCATTAGGATACACTTTTCCGTGGTTGCTAGATGCTCATTTCGACACTTTTTCGAGATTTTGAAGTGTGTATTACGATACTTTTCCGTACTTTTACACGGGATATTTCGACACTTTTTCGGATTTAAGCCTAACAGCAGCCGGCGAAATCAAGCGCCGTCTGCACATCATTTCGCAGGCGGCGCTTGATTTGTGTCCGCGCGCGCTGATAGACTCCATCGTGCCAGCAAGGAGCGGGCGCGTTTTATCCAGAGTCGGGGTAGAGAGTTGGCTCCACGATCCCGACGCCAACCGGCCAAGAGGCACGGTGGCCCTGCCAACATCGATGAAAGGAGTCCGTATGGACAATTTCTCCGTGCGCAGTGAGCGCAACTTCCACAACCTGGTAGCCAAGCCAAAACGAATGCATCTTCTGGACAAGCCGAACGGCTATGCCTCGGCCATGGTCAAGAGCAGCCTCTCCCACCAGATGCGCTTTACCGTGCAGGTGCTCGAGGAAGAGCTCTGCGTTGCCGGCGACCCGCACGTGCTACAGATCAAGCTGCTCGGAGACGACTCGCGCGAGTCGTCCAGCTGGAAGCTCTTTGCCGACGGCTCGTGCGTCGCAAGCGGCTCGGGTGACTTTGCCCGTGAGTGCTTCTGCGAGGGCGCCGAGGTGTTTTTGGACTTGTGTCGTGATGCCGTCGAGGCTGCCAAGCTGCACCAGTGGAGCCAGAGGGAGTATGAGCTGCTGAGTGCCGCGCGCGGGATTGCGGGGGTGTAAACAGGCGGAGCGCTCCTGAAGCCTTATTCCACACGATCGGGTGTACTCATCTGCAACTCGACTTGCTACCAGATGGTGCAATCACGTTCCACGTCGGTTAAGCCAGACCCCGGCCGGTCGTTGGCAAGTGAAACAACATCTCCCACCCATAGGCCTCTAAGACCGACCGTCCACTATAATCCAAGCGGTTAGCGTCTCCCAAAATCGCCATGGACACGTCTTCCAAGATGCCCTCTCAACTGTGCAGAAATAACAGCCGCCCATACGGTCGATGTGCTCCTTGCACGTCTCGCTGACCACGCAACGATGGAAAACAGGTTCCTGGACGGATGACCCCTGAGGGGATGCATGAAATCGGCATCGAGGCCATCGTCTGTCGAACAATACCTGCCCATACCTTTAAAACATGAGAACAAGACGCCGGCGTCGGTATCGTTTTCAATTCAGTTTAAAACTGAGGAGATTCAGGAGCCAGCCGAATAAACTAAGACTCACTTAGTAATTGCTAAACTTCTGACTGGGTATATAATATCTGACAGTAATAAGGATTCTTTACTATATGTGAGGCAGAAATGACTTCAACGGATGATGAACTAGTCAGCAGGCTCCAAGCTCACCTGTCAACCATTCGCAAGGCGGCGGGCTGGAGTGGCGAACGGCTTGCGAACGAACTAGGCATAACAAAGCAAACCGTCAGCAGCCTTGAGACGGGTAAAACGCAGATGACGAAGATGCACTATCTCGCCATCAGGGCGGTATTCAACAACGAAATCGCCGTCAGCGGAAACGAGGATCTGGCAAAAATAATTCAGCTATTCGTTGACCAACCAGTAGCACCCAAACTAGAGAAGATGCAAAATGCCCTTAAAGAAGGGGATGAGAAGGGGACACAACAAGAGGCAGCTACTAAGCAGAGCGCCATAGTTGGAGCAACCGCTCTCACCGCCGCCCTAATCCCCGCTTCATCGGCATTGATTCCGGCATTGGGCTCTCTTGCATATCAACTTGCAAAATCAATCAAGAAATGAGGTGTACAGAAATTGGAGTCGGAAAACACTGATCTGCCCGCAAAGAACAAAGGCCTCGTGTGGCTCGAGCAGCACAAAGTCCAGATTGGCATCGGTGTATTTGTGGCAATCAGTTCAATCGTTAGCATTACGATTGCCGCGAAAACGGGCCATACGCCTAAATTCAAAACTATTTGCAACGGCGCAGACAAAGGTGTTGCCACGATTGCTAAGGCAGCAGAAAAGGCCTCCTTGCCAGTGGTCAACCTTACCGGAGTCAAGAAGACTGCAACGGGACTCGGACATGACTTGCTTCTTTCGAATCAGGCAGTTAACAAGCGTCTCGTCTCCAGCGGAATGATGACAAAAGAGCCCTGGGGTTACAAGCTCACAGAAGTCGGCAAACTCTTTGGGAAAGAAACAGTCAAAGTAACGCGCGCCGGTTATACCTTCTCAAATATCGAATGGGATGAAGCGGTTGTCCCGTTTGTTTTTACTTCCGACGAACTTGCGAGCATTAACGCCAAAAAAACTCACATTGCGCAAGTCATAGCCCAGTAGTCAAATCTGATACACCGTGCGCCTCGCGTACGCAAACGAAAAGGAGACACCATGGTCATATACAGAACTCAAGAATGGAACGGATACGGAAAGCAAAACTACTACTGGAATGAATACCGCCGTGAGGGCGACACGGTTGTCAAATACAAGTGTAATAGGCGCAAGTTCTTCGATGGGGACGAAAGCAACTGGGAAGAAAGCGAGCATGAAGAAGATTCGTGGAGCATTGACGATCCCAATATGCCCGATTGGCTGAACGGCTACCTCTAATAACTATTAACTAGCAGCCCTTGAAAGCCCCACTTCCCACAGGGAACGTGGGGCTTGATATTGCCCTCCTGTCCGAAAGCACTTTCCATCTCAGCTTTCAATCTAGGCAACCACAATGGTATGGGCCATGGCCGTCAGTTCACCAATCTCAATAAACCTGTCTTTTGTAATGCGATTGACCAATGCGCCGACTCTCTGGTCGGTCGCATCGACATCACAAGCGATGCGCAGCCCGGGAGAGCCGCCAAAAGCAGCTGCTTGTCTGATGCACAAAAGCGCAGAAACCCGCATCCCGAATATGGTGGGATGCGGGCACGGACAATCGTGTGTCCCATTCCAGGCGCGGATTCTGGGATGCAATCTCCGCCGAGGGCTCCAAGGGGAAAGCGCATCCCATTCTGAGCGCCTATTCCGGGACACAGTTTCCGCTCCAAACAAAAGGCCCCGGCTCGCGATGGAGCCGGGGCCAAAGGCACAGCATATGCAGTTGATGGTGAGCGCGAACAGCCCGTCAGAAATGCCATCCGCGCTCTACCCTACCCGCGGTGACGGGCGCGGCTGTACGGCGTATCCACCATGGGCAGATCCGGACGCAGCTTGCCGTCAAATGCGCGATAGGCATTCTGTACGGCGGGCGCTGTGGGGATCGTTGCGATCTCGCCGATGCCCTTGCCGCCGTATGCCACGGGCAGTAGCTCGTCCTTCTCCACGTAGATGGCGTGGATATCCGGAATCTCGGGCGCACGGAACAGCCCGAGCGTACCGTACCTTGCCTGGGGTACGCAGTCCTTGAGCGGCCAGTCCTCGGTAAGCGCATAGCCCATACCCATGAGCACGCCGCCTTCGATCTGACCCTGGATGGAGATGGGGTTGACCACCTTGCCGGAATCGTGCGCGGCATAGACCTCGCTCACGCGGCCATCGTTATCCAGAATGACCACATGCGTGGCAAAACCGTAGCAAATGTGGCTCTTGGGGTTGGGAACATCCGCACCCAGCTTGTCGGTCGGCTCCAGGTACACGTAGCCAAACTCGCATCCCTCGAGCGCCTTGATGGCTGCCGCGGGATCCTGAGGATGCATTCCCTGGCCGGCGACGAGTTCCTGTGCGCGCAGCTGATAGGCGCGACCGTCGTCGTATTCGATCTTGACGCCGTCACCATGCGCGCTCACGGGAGTATCGGGTGCAGGCTTGCCGGCCTCGATGCCAAGCATGGCATCGCGCAGCAGGAAGGCGGCACCGCGCACGGCCTCGCCGGTCACGACCGTCTGGCGCGAACCAGACGTAGTACCCGAGTCGGGCGCGTTCTCGGTGGAGCACTCGCCATTGGCAATGCAGCGAAGCGGCAGGCCGCAGGCCTCGGCAACGTCCTGCAAAAAGACGGTGTTGCAGCCCTGGCCGATGTCGGACGTGGCGGCATAGACCACGGCACGGCCATCCTCGATGCGAATCTTGCAGCGGCCGGCATCGGGCAGGCCCACGCCCACGCCGGCATTCTTCATGGCGCAGGCAATGCCGGCGTGGCCGGGATGCGCATAGTAGGCATCCTTGACCTCGAGCAGCGTCTCCTTCAGCGCCGTGGAGCAGTCGGCAATCTGACCGTTGGGCAAAACCTCGCCCGGCTCGATGGCATTGCGGTAGCGAATCTCCCACGGATCCAGGCCGACCTTCTCGGCCAGCAGGTCGATCAGACTCTCAAGCGCAAACTCGGACTGGCAAACGCCAAAGCCACGGTACGCGCCGGCGGGCGGGTTGTTGGTGTAGTAGCCAAAACCGCGAATGTCGGTATTCTGGTACTTGTAGGGACCGACGGCGTGCGTGCAGGCGCGCTCGAGCACCGGGCCGCACAGCGACGCGTAGGCGCCGGTGTCAAAGTTGATCTCGCAGTCCAGGCCGGTAAAGTTGCCCTCGGCGTCGCAGCCCAGCGTAAAGGTGCCGTCCATGGCGTGGCGCTTGGGATGGAACGCGAGCGACTCGGCGCGCGTGAGCTTGCACTTCACAGGACGCTGGAGCTTATAGGCAGCAAGCGCGGCCAGGTGCTGGACGGAAACGTCCTCCTTGCCGCCAAAGCCGCCGCCCACGAGCATGGTCTCGACGACCACACGCTCGGGTTCGCTATCCCAGCCAAACATGTGGGCGCACTCTTTGCGCGTGTCGTAGGCACCCTGGTCGGTCGACCGCACCTTGACGCCGTTCTTGTACGGGAAGGCGACGGCGCACTCGGGCTCCAAGAAGGCATGCTCGGTAAAAGGCGTGGTAAAGCGTTGCGTCACGGTACATGCGCTCTCCGCCAGCGCCTTGGCGGCGTCGCCGCGCGTCACATGGCGACTCTGGCACACGTTGTCCTTGAGCTCCACCGTGTTGCCAAAGGCAAAGAAGCTGTCGTGCAGGCGTGGGGCATCGGCAGCCCTGGCCTCGACAATGTTACGCACGGGCTCCAGCGGCTCGTAATCGATCTTAACGAGCTTCTTGGCCTACTCGAGTGTCGCCTCGTCCTCGGCGACCACCAGCACGATGGCGTCACCCACGCAGCGGGTGATATCGCCCTGGGCAATCATGACGTCCCAGTCTTGGATAAGGTGGCCGACCTGGTTGACCGGCACGTCCTCGGCGCGCAGGATGCCCACCACGCCGGGCAGGGCCTCGGCTTTAGAGGTGTCGATGGAGAGCACACGGGCGCGCGGATACTTGGAGCGCACAGCGCTGGCGTAGGTCAGACCCGGCTGATCGAGCTCGTCGATGTCGTCGGGATACTTGCCCTCGCCGAGCACCTTCTTGCGCACGTCGATACGGAAGGCGCGCTTGCCCACACCGTAGTCATCGCCGCGCTCCAGATCCTCGTCGATCTGCTTTTCGCCGCGAAGCACCGCAGCGGCCAGCGAGATGCCTTCGATAATCTTTTTGTAGCCAGTGCAGCGGCAGACGTTGCCGCGGATGGCGTACTTGATCTGCTCCTCGGTGGGCTCGGGATCCTCGGCTATGAGCGCGGCACCCGCCATGACCATGCCGGGGATGCAAAAACCGCACTGCACGGCACCCACGGCGCCAAAGGCGTACACAAAGGCCTCGCGCACGTCCTCGGGCAGGCCCTCGACGGTCACGATGTTGCGGCCGGCGGCAAGGGCGGTGGTCAGCACGCACGCCTTGACGGCCGCACCGTCCACGTGGATGGTGCAGGTACCGCACGCGCCCTCGGAGCAGCCGTCCTTGGCGGAGTGAATGTGCAGGTCGTCGCGCAGGTAGCGCAGCAACGGTTTGTTTTGGGTCGTCGTGCGCTCGACGCCGTTAACGGTAAAAGTGAATTCCTGTGCCATGGTGATTCCCTTCTACACGCCGGCGGCTATGCCGGTGCGGTCGTGGATGGCGCCATGCGGGCAGACGACGGCGCACATGCCGCACGACAGACAATCCGCGCCATCAATATGGGCGCAGTTGTCCTCGATGCGGATAGCGCCGGCAGGGCACTTTTTGGCGCACATGCCGCAACCGATGCAGCTCGTGTCGCAGATCTTGCGCGCAATGGCGCCCTTGTCGGTGTTGTTGCAGCGCACCAGGATGTTCTGGTAGCCGGGAACGAAGGCAATCACGCGCTGCGGGCACGCCATGCCGCACAGGCCACAGCCCGTGCACCTGGAGCGGTCCACGCGGGCGATGCCATCGACCAGCGCAATGGCACCGTGGGGGCAGGCCGCGACACAGGCGCCACAGCCAATGCAGCCTTCGCTGCAGCGGGCGTCGCCGCCTGCGGAGGCGCAACCGCTTCCGCAGGCAACGTAGGCCACGTTATGTTGAATGGATTTGGCCATAAGAGACTCGCCTATTTCTTAAGGAGATACGGATAGCTGTCGCGCACGGCCTTGATGGTCAGGCGGACGGCCTCGGGCAGACCGGTGTTGACGGCATCGACCGAGACGGTGCGGACCGTGCCGGCGACGCGAACCTTAAAGTGGTCCTCGTCCACGGCCAGGAAGCCCTCGTTCTCGGAGTTCTCCATGTCCTGATCGCTCCAGAACAGGGTGAGCTTGTCCTTGTAGGGACGACCCTCCTGGTAGGGGCAGAACACGGCGCAGTTGCCGCACTCGTTGCACATGCCGTCGACATGGACGACCTGATGCTTGGCCAGGCCCGGCACCTTAATTGCCACGTTGGCGCGGTTGGGGCACACGTCGCAGCAGACCTCGCACACCGAGCCGCAGCCCAGGCAGCGGGTCTTGGTGCAATTGCGCTTGTCGCGGCACAGCGACCCCTTGCGCTCGTAGCAGGCGTCCTCGCGACCGACCTGAGCATTCTGGTCGGCGTACTTGTTAAAGTCCACGCCAGCGATGGCACGGGCGACCTCGGCGGCATCGGCGATAGCCTCGACCACGGTGGCCGGACCGCGACGGCAGTCACCTGCAGCCCAGACGCCCTCAACGCCGGTGGAGGTGGCGGCAAGGCGGCCGCGACGGTCGTGCTCGACGCCCGCGGCGTCGTACAGGCTGGCATCGATGCCCTCGCCCACGGCACAGATCACCGTGGTGGCGGGCAGCTCGACGGTCTCGCCCGTGGCGACGGGGCTGCGACGGCCGCTTGCGTCCGGCTCGCCAAGCTCCATGACGTCGCAGGTCAGCACGGCGCCGTTGAGCGCCTTGGGCGCCAGCAGCTCACAGAACTCAACGCCGTCGGCAAGAGCAAGATCGAGCTCTTCCTCGTCGGCGGGCATCTGCTTCTTGGTGCGGCGATACACCAGGCGCACGTTCTTCACGCCAGTCAGGCGCTTGGCCACGCGGGCCGCGTCCATAGCGGTATTGCCGGCGCCGATGACCACGACGTCCTCGCCCAGCTCGAGCTTCTCGCCCTTCTTGGCGGCCTCGAGGAACTCCAGCACGTCGAGCTCGGCGCCCTCGCCCAAGCCTGCAGAGCCGGGCATCCAGGCACCGGTGGCCACGACCACGTCGGTAAAGCCCTGAGCCTTGAGCTCGTCAATGGACTCCACGCGGGCGTTGAGCTGCACCTTGGCGCCAAAGGCCAGACAGAGCTCGGCATCGTGGGAGATATCGTCGCTCGCGATACGGAACTCGGGAATCACGTGACGGACCACGCCGCCGAGCGAGTCGCGGGCCTCGAAGATAGTGACGGGCACGCCGGCGCGCGTCAGGAAGAACGCCGTCGCCAGGCCGGCCGGGCCGCCGCCGATAACGGCAACGTTGCGCTCGCCGTCGTTGGCGATAGCCTGGGCGCGCAGCTTGGGCAGCACGGCAGTCATGGCCTCGCGGGCGGCCTTGAGCTTGCTGGCGCGGATCTGGGCACCCTCGGGCTCGTAGAACGCACGCTCGCAAGCACGGCCGCAGGGATGCGGGCAGATGGTGCCGGTGATAAACGGCAGGGCGTTGCGCTCGATGATGATGTTGAGCGCGTCCTCGTAGCGGCCCTCGTCAACAGCCGCCAGATAGGCAGGGATATCCTGCTGGATGGGGCAGCTCGTGCGGCACGGCGTGGTAAAGCAGTCGGAAAGCGGGCTCTTGCCGGCGACCTTGCGGTCGGGCAGCGGGCGCAACGGCTTCTTGTAGAGCGGATTGGTGAGCGAGTCGGTCTGGATCGCAGCCACGGCCTCGAGAGAGACGCCCGCAAACGGCTTGCCATCCAGGTCGGTAAACTCGCCGGCCATCTGGCTAAAGCGCTCGTAGCCACCAGGCTTGAGCACGTCGGTCGCCAGGGTGACGGGCCAAATGCCGGCATCGTACAGGGCGCGGATGTTGTAGACCGTGGCGCCGCCGGAGTAGCTGATGCGCAGCTTGCCATCGAACTGCTCGGTAATGCGGCGGGCAGCCTCGATGGTCAGCGAGAACAGCGAACGGCCGGACATATACATCTCGGTGGAAGGCAGCTCGTTCCTCGTCACGTCGACGGGGAAGGTGTTGGTGAGCTTGACGCCAAACTCCAGGCCGCGCTCGGCGCACAGGGCAATCAGGCGCTCGAACATAGGCACGGCATCGGCCCACTGCAGGTCCTCGCGGAAGTGCGTGTCATCGAAGACGATGTAGTCAAAGCCCAGCTCGTTGAGGCGCTGGCGGGCAAACTCATAGCCCAGCAGCGTGGGGTTGCACTTGATGTAGGTGTTGAGGCCCTTCTCGGTGATCAGATAGGTCGCGATGCGCTCGATCTCCGCTGGCGGGCAACCGTGCAGGGTAGACTCGGTGATAGAGTTGGAGACGCGCGCCGGGATGGACTCGACAAACGCGGCGTCGACATGCTCAAACTTGTCCAGGTTGGCGAGCGCCCATGCGCGGCACTCATTCCAGACGTCAGAGCCGCTGGCGTCCTTCATACCCTCGATGTAGGCGTCGACCTTGGGGCTCTTAATACCCTCGAGGTCATAACCCACGGACATGTTGAAGACAAAGCCGTCCGGGCTGCCCAGACCGTACTCGCGAGCGATCAGGTGGCAGGCAAACCATGCCTTCACGTACTCGGCAAAGGCCTGCGGAACCTCGAGCTCGGTCGACCATTCGCAGTTGTAGCACTCGTCCTGAGCCACGATGCAGGGCTTGTTCACACACTTGGAGAGCTCCTCGCCGTCCATAACCTGGACGGTCTTGAGCTCAAAGAAACGAGAACCGGCCACGTAGGATGCCACGATGTTCTGGGCAAGCTGCGTGTTGGGGCCGGCAGCCGGGCCAAACGGGGTCTCGATGCGCTCGTCAAAAATGGGAAGCGCGCCCTCCTGGTTGGTCGTGACCATCTTGCGCACGCCAAAGATGGCGTCCTGGGTCTTGTGCTCCTCGATGATCCAGTTCATCAGCTGCGAAAACGGGATCGGCCTCATGATGTCGCTCATAGTGAGCTCCTCTCTGTAACGCCCGGCGAGACCGCGCGGCGGGCGCAAATACGGTGTAGCGCTAGCACAGCGCCGGCGACCCCGCGGAGGCCGCCTATGCGCGCGTCGGATGCGGCGAAACATCCGACGCGCGCGAATCTCCAATTGGAATTAGTACACGCGATCGTTGAGCGTGCTCCAGAGCTTCTTGGACTCGGCCATGGTCCACGCGTTGATCTTGTCCTCATCAATCCCAACGAACTCGCGATCCTTGTACAGGACGCGGCCGTTGATGATGGTAGTGCGGCAGTTTTTGCCCATCATGCCAAAGAGCATATGGCCGTCGATATTCTCCTCGCTCAGCGGCGTAAAGGGCTTGTAGTCCATGACGATGACGTCGGCGGCGGCGCCGGGCTCAAGCACGCCGAGCTTGCGATCGAAGTACTTGCTCGCCATCTTGGCGTTGTTCTCGAACAGCATCGTCATGGCCTCGCACCAGCCCACGTTGGGCATAGCGGCGTTGTGGCGCTGAATGATCAGGAAAACCTTAAGGCTCTCGAGCATATCGTGGGTGTAGGCGTCGGTGCCCATGCACACGGGGATGCCGCGGCGGAAGAATTCGAGCACGGGGGCGCAGCCCACGGCGTTGCCCATATTGGATTCGGGGTTGTTGACGAGCCAGGTGCCAGACTCCTTGACGATATCCATCTCGGCGGGCGTCACGTGGATGCAGTGGCCGAGCATGGTGTCGGGACCCAGCAGGTTGTGCTGCAGCAGGCGCTCGACGGGACTGATGCCACCGCGGTTGAGGCGGGAGTCCCACACGTCATTCATGCCCTCGCACACATGGATGTGGAAGCCGGTCAGGCCGTTGTTGGCCTCGGCCATCTTGTCCATGGTCTCGTCCGACAGCGTAAAGGTGGCGTGACCGCCAAACATGGCGGCGATCATGTGGTTGTCGTTATCGCGACGCTCCTTGGCGGCCCACTGGGCAAATTCGGCGTTCTCGGCAATGGCCTGGTCGCATTTTTCCTGGCCGCGTCGATCGGAGACCTCGTAGCACAGGCACGAACGCATGCCCAGCTCCTGCGCGGCGTCCTTAATGGTAAAGAGGCTGCCCGGGATCTCGCAGTAGCTCGCATGATGATCGAAGATCGTGGTGACGCCATCGCGGATGGAGTCAAGAATCGTGGCATAGGCGCTGGCCTTGGTGCCGTCGAGCGTCAGGCTGTCGTCGATCTTCCACCACTGCTGCTCAAGATTCTCCAGGAAGTTGGTAGGGTTACAGCCCTTAATGGCAAGGCCGCGGGCCAAACCCGAGTAGATGTGGGTGTGGCAGTTGATGAGTCCGGGCATGATGAGGTTGCCCTGGGCGTCGATGTACTCGGCATCCGGGTACTTGGCCTTGAGCTCGCACTCGGGGCCCACTTCGACGATCGTATCTCCGTCAATGGCGACCGCACCGTTTGGAATGAACGGGGCCTGAGCGTTGCGGGTAAAGACGGAACCGTTAGCAACCAGAAGCATGAATGCTCCCTTCAACATCAGGGGCGGGGTTTGACACCTCTGACATGGCGGAAGTGCGAAGCGCCGGCCTACACCGGAAACGGGCCCTCTCCCGTCAACGCTTCACCAAAGGGACAAACCCTTTGAAGTGCGGCTTGGCGCCGCATGACGTCGGCGGACGAGGCGATGCGTCCGCCGACGAATAGCACCGAATTGGCTACTTCTTGCTCTCGGGCAAGACCAGATCCACGGCAGCGTCCTTGGCAGCATCGATGTGCTGGGCCACGACCGGCGTCTGCGGAAGGATCAGGTTAAGGACAATGGCCATAATGGCGGTGGGGGTTACGGCATTGGAGCCGATGACGGTGGATACCCAGGCGGGCATACCCTCGCCGGCAAGGCAACCGCTGGCCATCCAGATACCCAGGCCAAAGACGACGGAGGTACCGACGATGGTGGTAGTGCGCTGCGTGAGGCCCTCGCGGGTGAACATGCGCACGCCGTTCATGGTGATGGTGCCAAAGACGCCGACGGTCGCGCCGCCGATGACGGGCTGCGGGATAGCGGAAAGGACGGCAGAGAGCTGCGGGAACAGACCGGCGATGGCAAAGACGGCCGCGATGATCACAAAGACCCACTTGTTGACGACCTTGTTGGAGCAGATGATGCCCACGTTCTGGCCAAGGGCGCTGGTGGGAAGACCGCCCAGCAGGCCGCCGACCATAGAGGTGAGGCCCTGGGACACGATAGCGCCGGAGAGCTCGCGCTCGGTGGGCATACGGTCGATGGAGCCCAGGCAGGCGGCGGAGACGTCGCCGATAACCTGGATGGCAACCATGGGGAACACGACGGCGAGGGTAATGCAGACCTCGGGATCAAACTCGAGCGCATAGGGCATGAGCTTGGGAAGGGCGAAGACCTGAGCGGTGGCGACGCTTGAGAAGTCGATCATGCCAAAGGGGATGGAGACGATCATGCCAACGATCATGCCAAAGAACACGGAGCCCAGTTTGAGCGTGCCCTTGCCAAAGTTGGCGAGCGCAAAGACCACGGCGAAGGTGATAAGAGCGACGCACCAGGCCTGCGGGGTGCCCCACAGCGGCGTGCCCATGCCGCCGGCCATGTACTTGACGGCCGTGGGATAGAGAGAGACGCCAATGGAGAAGATGACCGTACCGGTCACGACGGGCGGGAACAGCCACTTAATCTTGCTGTAGGCCAGACCAAAGAGGACCGCAACGGCGCCGCCGACGATCTCGCCGCCCAGCAGCGCACCAAAGCTAAAGCCCGAGGCGCCCATGGCCTGCAGGGCCGGCAGGAACGCGAACGAAACGCCCATGACGATGGGCAGGCCGCCGCCGATGCGACGGAAGGGAGCGAAGGCCTGAAGGGCCGTGTCGATCGCCGAAAGAATGAGCGCGACCTGAATGATGTCGGTGCTCTGCTGGCTATTAAAACCGTAGACGCCGGCCATGATGACAGCCGGGGTGATGATACCGGCAAACGAAGCCAGTACGTGCTGAAGGGCACACGGGATCATTTCTTTAACGGGAGGCATGCCTTCACGAGTGAACAGGGCTTCAGTGCCGTTCTTAACCGTCTCCTGGGTCATTTGACCACCAATCCTCGAAATAGTTGTTTTCGCATCTAACGCTCTATTGTGACGCAGTGCGGGGTTGAGGTTGTGCCTTCGTTGCATATCGTATTAAAGATGATTCTCATTCTCAATAATAATTTTTTGTTATCAGACTATTCTTCAGCTGAGATAATGCATTTCCGCAGGTCAGGAAAGTGTCTGTTCAAAATTACATCTAACTTTTCTTTTGGTCGACCGTTTACCGCCAAATACCTACCGCTCATCTGTATTACGCAATGTACCTGCGAATATGTGAGTCAATAGACACCGTGTTACCATGAGAAAAAATTGTTATGATCATTTCCGATTTCACCCAAAGGAGTTGCCCGTGAACGAGACCGTACGTCGCTTTTTGCCGATGGTCGATTTTCTGGAGCAGATACTCGGCAAAAACAGCGAAATCGTGCTGCACGATTTCTCGGATCCCGACCACGCCATCGTCGATATTCGCAACGGCATCGTGAGCGGCCGCAAGGTCGGCGGTCCCGCCACCGATCTGGCACTCAAGATCATGCACGACGCCAAGTATCGCGACCTGCCGTTTATTACGGGCTACGAGGGGCGCGGTGCCGGCGGCAAGACGTTGGAGTCAGCGACGTACTTTATCCGCGAGAATGACGAGATCGTCGGTATGCTCTGCGTCAACACCGATCTCTCGACCGTGCGCTCCATCAACGCCATGGCGCAGCAGCTCATGGCGTGCTTCGACGCGGCGCCGACGCGCACGGAGCTCGCCCCTATCGAGGTCGAAGGCCTTTCGGAGTCCACCCAGGAGCTCATCGATCGCAGCATTGCCGAGTTGCTGAGCGCGCGCGGGCTGGATGTAGCGTCGCTTGGTCAGAGCGACCGCGTGGACGTCATTCGCCACCTCAACGGCAACGGGGTGTTCATGCTCAAGGGCGCCGTGGCCTGCGCTGCCACCGCGTTGGGCATCTCGGAGCCCAGCGTGTACCGCTACCTGCAAAAAGTCCGCAAGGAGGGCTAGCGAGCAAAATGGAGCGCGGCTCCACAAGCGATTCGTCACTTGACAAAAGACCCTGCAGCTCGCACGCGCTGCAGGGTCTTTTTGCATGTCATGTTTAGTTGTGGCCAACGCCTTAGAGAGCGGCGACGACCTCGATCTCGACCAGACCGCCAGCCGGAAGAGCGGCAACCTGGAAAGCGCTGCGCGCGGGGAACGGGGCCTCGAACTTGGAGGCGTAGATCTCGTTTACGGCAGCGAAGTCGGCAATGTCAGCCAGGTAGACTGTGGTCTTGACGACATCGGCAAAGGTGGCGCCGGCAGCGGTCAGCAGGGCCTCGACATTAGCAAGGGACTGCTTAGCCTGGGCCTCGACACCCTCGGGCAGCTTGCCGGTCGCGGGATCGATGCCCAGCTGGCCGGACAGAAACACCATGTTGCCAGTCTGGATACCGGGGGAATACGGGCCGATGGCTGCGGGTGCGTTATCGGAAGACACGACGGTCTTGCTCATGTTTTTCTCCTTACAAGTAAAAGGGAACGGGAGCGCGGCGTTCACACCGGGAGGCACAGTTCGGTCTGAACACCGCGCTTGATTGGGATAGTACTCAAGGTTTCCGCGCGATGCAAGATTATTATCACGTTGCGAGAATATTTTATCGCCCAACGGTTTCCCCGGACCGCTGAACGGTTCTCATGTGAAGCAGCCAGTCCAAGCTGCTGAAGACTTTATCCCGCTTAGAGCACGGGCATCGCCTGCCGCGACGGCACCACTATACTTTTGAGTATCTGAGCATTTTGAAAGGCAGGATATGACCGCAACCGCCAGTCGAACCACCAACCGCAGACCCGAGCTTTTGGCGCCCGCCGGAGGGCCCGAGCCCTTTGCCGCCGCACTCGCCGCCGGGGCAGACGCCATCTACTGCGGCATGGGCAGCTTCAACGCACGCCGCAAGGCCACCAACTTTACCGACGAGGCCTTTGAGCAGGCCTGCCGCGCCGCGCATCTGGCCGGCTCGCGCGTCTACGTCACGGTCAACATCATCATCAAGGAATCCGAGATGAGCGATGTGCTGCAGCTCATCCATCGCTGCTCCACGCTGGGCGCCGACGCCTTCATCATCCAGGACTGGGGCCTGTTCTTTGAGGTCAAGCGCACCATGCCCGGCATCGAGACGCATATCTCGACCCAGGCGAACATCCACGACGACCGCGGAACCCTTTGGTGCCGCGAGCAAGGCGCCGACCGCGTGACCCTCTCGCGCGAGCTTTCCATCGACGAGATTGCCGCCATTCACGATGCCGCGCCCGATGTGGACCTTGAGGTCTTTAGCCATGGCGCCATCTGCTTTTGCTACTCTGGCCTGTGTCTGCTTTCGAGCTTTGCCATGGCGGGCCGCTCGGCCAACCGCGGCATGTGCGCTCAACCCTGTCGCCTGCCCTACGAGCTGATCGACGAGAACGGCCGCTCGCTCTCCCCTGCCGGTCGCGAGCGCGCGCTGTGCCCGCGTGACACCAACACTTCACAACTTGTTCGCCGCCTGTATGACGCCGGCGCCGCGTCGCTCAAGCTCGAGGGCCGCATGAAGGCGCCCGATTACGTGTACTCCATCGTCGACGTGTATCGTCATCAGATTGACGATATGCTGGCCGGAACCACCGTTGCCAAGGACGAGAAAGCCGCCCGCCAGCGCCAGCTCAAGCGCTGCTTTAACCGCGACTTTACGCACGCCTATCAGGACGGCACCTCGGGCGACGAGATGATGAGCTATGAGCGTTCCAACAACCGCGGCCAGATCGTGGGCACGGTGCTGGGCAGCCGCCCGGCCAACCGCGATGTGCGCGGCCTCAAGCCCGACGACCGCCGTCGCCGCGCCGCCATCGCCCGCATTGAGCTGTTTGAGCCCGTGGGCAAGGGCGACCTGCTGGAGCTTCGCCACGATAACGAGTTTGACCAGTTCCTGACCACCATTGCCGCCGATGATGCCGCAGCCGGTGAAGTCATCGAATGTCGCGTACCCCGCAGCATGCCCGAGGGCTGCCGCGTCCGCGTGATTCGTAGTCAGCGTGCCATCGACGCCGCCGGCGCCGCGCTCAAGCGCGATGTGCTGCGCCGCCGAGCTGTTGATGTGTCCGTCGTGGCGCGTCTGGGCGAGCCGTTTACCGTTACGCTCACCTGCTGCGACGACCCTTCGCTTACGGCCACGGCCACGGGCTTTACCGTCGAAGCCGCCAAGACCCGTGCGGTCGAGGCGTCCGATCTGGTTGAGCACGTCGGCCGCATGGGTTCCTCTCCCTTTGAGGCTGCGAGCTTTGAGGTGGCGCTCGATGAGGGCTGTGGCATGGGTTTCTCCGCCGTACATAAGGTGCGCGCCGCCGCTTGCAAGGCGCTGGAAGAGGCCATTCTGGCGCCGTACGCGGAGCGCGCGAAAACGCTCGAGCCGCCGGCGATTGTCACCAGTGATTCCCGCCCCGCGCCCGAGCACTACCGCGATGAGCCGCAGATCTGCGCCACCGTCACCACACTCGAGGCTGCCGAGGCAGCCCACGCGGAGGGCGCAACGCGCATCTACATGACCACCGACGCGCTCGATGCGGCCGAGCTCTCCCCTGCCGATGCATTTGAGCAGGGTATCGTGCCCGTACTCGACGAGGTCTGCCGCGCCGCCGACCACGAGCGCGTCGATCCCTGGATCAATGCCGGAGCCACCGTCGCCGTCGGCAATATCTCCGAGCTTGCCCTGGCCGCCCAGGTTGGCGCCACGGCCGAGATTCGCTCTTGCCTGCCGGTTCACAACACGCCCTGCATGGAAGCGCTTGCCGAGCGCGGAGCCGGTGCGTTTTGGCTCTCGCCCGAGATCACGCTCGACGAGATTATCTCGCTCGGCACCGCCGCGCCCGCGGCTCTGGGCATCACCGTCTTTGGCCGCCCGCGCGTCATGACAAGCGAGCATTGCATTCTGCAGGTTGCCAACGGCTGCATCCACGATTGTGCCAACTGCCGCCTGCGTGCCCGCAAGCTCTCGCTCAAGAATATCGACGGCAAGGTCATGCCGGTGCGTACCGACATCCACGGCCGCTCACGCCTGTACGACGCCTACCCCATCGACCTCACGCCGCAAGTTCCGCAGCTGCTCGATGCCGGCGTGCGCCGTCTTATGGTCGACGGAACCTTGCTCGAGGCCGATGAGGTGGGCCGCGCCACCGCTCGCGTCCGCCGCGCCGTCGAGGCAGCGCAAGCCGGCCGCAAGCCCGCCGCCCGCCTGCGCGGTGCCACCTCGGGCTGCATGTTTGTGGGAATCAGCTAACCGAAAGGCTTACACGTGAACGAAGAACCTCAAGTCCTCTACTGCGACGCCTGGCTCATGGCCATCGACAAGCCCGCCGGCATGATCGTCCACGGCGACGGCACCGGCGAGCGCACGCTCACCGACTACGCCAGCGACCTGCTGCTGGCGATGGGCGACGGCTTTGCCGCGACCGACATGCAGCCGCTCAACCGCTTGGACCGCGACACCACCGGCGTGGTGCTGTTCTCACTCGACAAGCAGACGCAGCCCGCCTTTGACCAGATGATTATCGACCACGCGTTCGAAAAGCACTACCTAGCGCTCGCCGAGGGCAAAATCGACTGGAACGAGAAGCTCATCGACAAGCCTATCGCCCGCGACCGCCACGATAGCCGCAAGATGCGCGTTGGCGCCAGCGGCAAGCCGTCTCAGACGCGCGTCAAGGTACTCAAGCGCCTTAAGAGCCGCCGTGGCCTGCCTACGCGCTCGTATATTGATGTCGAGCTGCTCACCGGCCGCAAGCACCAGATCCGCGTGCACCTGGCAAGCGAGCGCCATCCCCTGGTGGGCGACGACCTGTACGGGACGCCGCGTCCTTGTGGCCTCATGCTCCACGCCCACAGCGTGTCCTTTACGCATCCCGTAACCGGCGAGCACATCCACATCGAAGCCCCCTGCCCCTGGGAGCCCTAAAACCTGCCAAAAAGGGACAGGTTTATTTTGGCAGGTTTTATCTGGACAAACGCCAAAACCACCTCAAAGGTTCCTGCCCCTTCGCGGTGGTTTTGGCCTTAGCCCGTCCCTTGCTGTTAGACCGTGACGACGTTGTCCATTGCCCGGTACTTGGCGGGGACATCGCCTGCGGTAATAATCGTTGCGTCACGGAAGTCCGCGAACTTGACGGGCGCCACCATGCCAAATTTACTGGCGTCCGAGATTACGAAGCGCTTGGCCGTATGGCGCATCGAGATACGCTTTACTTGCGCCTCCTCGATATCGGGCGCCGTGAAGCCCTGCTCGGCGGCAATGCCGTTAGAGCCCCAAAAGCCACAGTTGAAGTTGTAGCGGTCTAAGGTTGCCAAGGCATCGGGGCCAACGAGCGCCTCGGTCTCGGGTTTGAGCTCGCCACCCAGCACCACGGTACGCATGCCGCGCAAAGCAAGGCGTTGAGCATGGAGCACGGAATCGGTCACATAGGTGACATCTTCAAGGTGTGGAAGATGCTCGATGAGCCTGAGCGTCGTCGAACCCGAGTCGATGTATACAAAGCTCTCGGGCTCCACAAGTGCCGCCGCACGGGCGCAGATACGCTCCTTGTCGTCGTTATGGAGGTCGCTGCGCTCATTAAGCGTTAGGTCGCGCGTCACGTGCGCGCGCTCCAGACTTGTCGCGCCTCCGTGCACCTTGGCGATACGGTGTGCTCGGTCGAGCGTCTGCAGGTCGCGCCGAATGGTAGACGCCGTCACGCCCAGGGCTTCGGCAAGCTCCGGCACGGTAACCGAGCCGGTCTGCTGAACCATCGACACGATCGCGTTGAGCCTATCTTCCGCTAGCATCGCTTACTCCTCCTCGGGGTACACGACTCCCCAGTCGGCGCGTAGCTTGGTCATCAGCTCCATAACATCAGAAGCATAGCCCAGAAGCTCACGCTTAGAGTCGTCGCCGGCAACGGCCTTCTCAAGATCGGCCATCTCATAGCAAAGGGCGTAAGCCTCGGTGCCGGCGTGGACCTCCTCGCGGTGGCCGTCCGCAGTCCACACGATAGTCGCGTGATCGGCGCGCGGATACTCGTTGACCTCGATATAGCACTTATCGAAGCTAATAATCGAGCGCTTGGGTTGCTTGGAGTGGAGCGTGAGGCTCACAACACCCAGCTGCTGCTCGGCATTACGGCAGACGATGCCGCCCGCAACGTCAACACCGGTCTCACAGGTGTTGCCCAACGAAACGACCTCAATGGGCTGGCTTGCCATAAAGAGACGCATGACGGACAGGGCATACACGCCAATGTCGAGCATGGCACCGCCAGCAAGGTTGCGGTTGTAGAAGCGATTGGTCAGATCGCCGTACTCCTTGTAGCTACCAAAGTTGAGCTGGGCGAGGTTCATGCGACCAAACTCGCCGGCATCCATGCGACGGCGCAGCTCTTGATACAAGGGCATATGAAGCACCGTGGTGGCGTCCATGAGGACGACGTTGTGCTCGTCGGCGATGGCACGCGCCTCGTCGAGCTCAGCGGAATTGAGGGTAATGGCTTTCTCGCAGAGCACGTGCTTGCCGGCGGCCAGCGCGTCACGCAGATAGGTGATATGCGTGTTGTGCGGCGTGGTGATATAGACGGCGTCGATGCCAGGATCGGCGTAGAGGTCCTCAACCGATTCATAGACCTTCTCGATGCCATACTGCTCGGCAAAAGCCTGAGCCTTGGACAGCGTACGGTTGGCGACGCCCGCAAGCTTGCGGCCGGCAAGAGCGAGAGACTGGGCCATCTGGTTGGCGATAACGCCGCACCCGATCACAGCCCAACGAAGCTCGGGAGCCGTAAAGATATCATCGGGGAATGGCTTGTCCTGGACCGAAGCGAACGCTGCTTTTGCGGCTGCCGCGGAGTCGAGTGGAGCCTGCTTGGAATCTACCATATGTGCCTCCTGTGTCATAGAACGTCTTGCATTTCGGATAGCTCTATATTCGCACAAACACGCGCGTCTGTGCGTGTTTGTGCGTATCTCACCGCTAAACGGTCATTTTTGTCCCGTAAACGGCGCATCTATACGCATATTCACGCAATCCCACGCACGCAAATACGCACAAATGCGAACCGGTCATTGCTCAGAGACAGGGGCTTATGCTTAGAACTCAAAAGACAGGATGATCCGCTTCGCCTCGTCGCTCATGGCGCGCTGCAGCTCTAAGGACCGTCCCAAACTGCCGACAGAAAAGGAACGTTCCAAACTGCAGACAGAAAAAGAACGTCCCCAGGCGCCGGCATTTCAAGAGCACTCATTTAAGTCTGTCCCCAATGAGTGGGAGTAATCAGAGACCCTTTGCGAGGGAGGCCGGACGTGGCCTTCCTCGTTTTTATTCATGGACTTTAGTCCGTGCCGCGCGGCACGCGCGGCATAGAAAGCCACCCGCTCAGCGGGTGGAGGCCAATTTCCGCTACGCGACAAAAACCTTCCCCCTAGCATGAGGATTGTTCAGGTCATCATACTAGGGGGAAGGTGATTGCTGTGGCCCAGAAAGCCAACAGCCTCGCGTACACGAAATGGCTGTGCAAGTACCGCATCGCACCGAGGTCAAGCTCATCGCCGCCATCGTCGAGAAGCACCCCAAGGTGCGCTTTGCCGCGAGCCGCACCTCGGCCCACGCCGACCTCTACGACCGCATGGAGCAGGCCCTGTGCGAGTGCGTGGCCAACGCGGTGGAGGTCGTCCGCTCCGACATCAGCCCCGCGCTTCTTGTCCACACCGGTCCAAACCTCGTGGGTATGGCGGTCCAGGGACTCTAGCGGAGGCGGGGCGTCCTGCCCCAAAAACAAATGCAAAAGACGAGCACTTCTTGCCGCTCAATTGGCAAGAAGCGCTCGTCTTTTCTTAACGCGTTGTATGGCGGAGAGAGCGCAAGTTACGCGAGCGCCCTTCTTGCCAGCTCGGCCGCGCCGAGGATTCCTTGGTCGCCGCCGCAGCCCGGGGCGCAGATGTAGCTCTCCATGTCCTTAAGCTCGGCGGTCTGGATGTAGCCACCCAGATATTCGAGGGTCTTCTTGCGGACGATGCCGTAGAGCTGCTCCTGGTGCATCACGCCGCCGCCGAGGACGATGCGGCGAGGCGAGTACATGAGCACGAGGTTCGCGCACATCTGCCCCAGATAATCCCCCTCGAGCGCCCACACCTCATCGTTGTCCGCGAGCTCGGCCGCGGGCTTTCCCCAGCGCGCGGCGATGGCGGGGCCGGAGGCGAGCCCCTCGAGACAGCTCGCGTGGCTCGGGCAGACGCAGCGTCCCTCCTCGGTGGGACGGGTCCTTACCAGCATGTGACCGGCCTCGGGGTGCAGCATGCCGTGAAGGAGTCTGCCCGCGCACATGACGCCCGCGCCCACGCCGGTGCCGATGGTCACGTAGACGGCGTCCTCGAGCCCCTTGCAGCAGCCGAAGACCACTTCGCCGAGGCAGGCAACGTTCACGTCCGTGTCGTAGGCCACCGGAATCCCGAGGGCGTCGGCGAACGCGGCGCGAAGACCATGGCCTCGCCACGCGAGCTTGGGCGTCTGGAGGATGGAGCCGTAGCGCTCGTCGTTGGGGTCGACGCAGGTCGGGCCGAAGGCGCCGATGCCCAACGCGTCCACATCGCGGGCGGTGAACCACTCGATCATCTGCGGGACGGTCTCGGCGGGCGTAAGCGTCGGGGTCTCCATACGGTCGAGGACCTCGCCGTCGCCGGACACCACGGCACAGACCATCTTGGTCCCGCCGGCTTCGAGGGCGCCGAGCCTCATTTGCTTTTCGCTCATGTGATCCTCCTTACAAAGGGACGCCCGCAGTCATGGTCAACCGCGGGCGCCCATAACGTTGGCTTGTTTCGAGGCGACCCTACCTGGGCACGCGGTCCTGCCTTGCGGCAAACGGGGCGAGCACGGCGTGCGGCTCGCTTTGGTACCAGTAGGCGACGGTGGAGATGTCGTCCTCGCGCTCGTAGAGCTTGATGTCGTCGTTGCCGAGGTCCTGGAACGTCACGCGCAGGTCCTCCTTGAACGAGATCGGGTCGGGAAGGTGCCACCTGTAGAGGCCGTGCCTGGGCAGCGCGTCGTCGTTAGTCGCGAGCATCGGATTCGGGTTCGGCTTGCCCGCGCTGAAGCGGTCGCGCGTGGCGTCGCGCGTCGAGCGGTACGGGTAGCCGGCGAACAGCGTGTTGAAGCACTGCGCCTCGGGCAGCGCGTGGGGCGGCCTGTCGAGGAAGGCCCAGGCACCGCCGAAGTAGTCCTCGGCTCCCGTCGAGGTGACCGTGGGGAACTCCTCGTCGCCGTCGAGGAAGAACTTCATCTCGCCCTCGCCCCACCAATAGCGCTCCAGGGCGCACAGGGCCATGTAGGTGCCGACGTAGTAGCCCTTGCCGCGCACGCCGTCGAGCACGGTGTAGTCGACGCCCCTGCGGGTGCTGCGCTCGCGGTTAAAGCGGGCGTGGAAGTACATGGCGTCGTCCGGCACGTCGGTGAGCGCGTAGTTGAACGTGTAGAAGATGTACTTAATGAACCCGGGGTGCTCGCTCGTAAGCGTGACCTTGGCGTGCTTCCTGAAGGGCATCTCGAAGTAGCAGTTCATGCCGCCCGTCGGGTTCACGCAGATGGGCATCGAGTTGACGATGGCGCGCTCACCGAAGCCGTTGCAGAAGAAGTCGCCGACAGGGCACTCGACCGAGGGAGTCTCCTCGTCGTCCCAGTAGAAGCGCAGCACGAGGTCACGCATGACGAAGCTGCCAGCGGCGGTCTTGTCGGGGACGGTCATCCAGATGTGGCGGATGATGCCGGGGCCCTCGATGTCCGCGAGCGTGATGGTCTCGCCGGACTCAAGGGGCACGCAGCACGAGCCCTTGCGGCCGACGCCGAGGTGGCTGGCCGACATGGCGGCGCGGCCCTTCTCGCCCGTGATGTTCTCGGGGGTGATGGCGCGGCTTTCCTCACCGCCGTGCATCCACACGTCCTTAAGGAACTCTCTCATCGTCGACCTCCTCTATTCGTCGTCGTCGCACTCGGCGGAACTGGCACCGTTCACGTAGATGATCTGCTGGCGCGCCTCGTTGACGAGGGCGTCGAAGTCGAGTTTCTCGTCGGGGCGCGCGAGCGCGACCGTCATGGCGAGCGGGAGGTTGACACCCGCGATCACGTGGATCCGGTCGGAGGCGAAGCGGGAAAAGCGCTGGTTCACGCTGCCACCGTACGCGTCGGTGAGGACGACGACCTCGTCAGTGCCCGAAAGAGCCGCCTCGACCGCCGCGTCGAGCCCCTCGCCGTTGTCGTTCACGTAGGCGCACACGGCGTTGACGGCGTCGCCCTTACCCGTAAGGAACTCGAGGGTGTCCTTGAAGCCCTGGGCGAGAAGGGAATGGCTCGCCACAACTATCTTTCTCATTGATTCACCAATCTCTTGGGTCGAAGCTAGGCGAGGATGCCGGCGGCGGAGGCGACCATCGCGAGGACGATCACCACGAGGATGAGGGCCGTCATGCTCGCGTTCTTCTTGGTAAGAAGGTAATACGCGCTTCCCGTGATGGCGGCGGGGATCATGGCAGGCAGGATCTTGTCGAGCAGCGGCTGAATCTCCATCGCGACGTCGCCGAAGCTGAAGCTAATCGGGCAGGTGACGCCGATGACCGAGGCGATGAGGCAGCCGACCACGGTGAGGCCGAGCACGGAGGCGGCGGCAGTGAGGTTGGGAAGCTTCTCGCTGAAGTCGGTGACGAGCTTCACGCCCTGCTTGTAGCCGAACTCGAGGGCGTGCATGCGGACCCAGAAGATGGCCAGGATGAGCGCGAACCAGATGCCGGCTCCCACAGGGTTGCCCTCGATGGCCATGTAGGCGGCGATGGAGCCCATGATGGTCGGGATCATGGTCATGAGCAGGGAGTCGCCGACGCCGGCGAGCGGTCCCATGGTGCCGATCTTCAGGTCTTGGACGGCGTCCGCCGCCGCTAGGCCGTCGCGCTCCTCCATGGCCACGCAGGCGCCAAGGATGATGGCGGCGAGCCAAGGCTGGGTGTTGTAGTAGCGGAAGTGGTTGTTGAGCGCTTGCTTATAGTCCTCGTCGTTCGTGTAGATCTTCCTCAGGACCGGCGAGAGGGCGTAGGCGACTGAGGCGCCCTGCTGGGTCTGGTAGTTGAAGGTGCACACGCTCATGAGCCAGCGCCAGTTCGCGTTGCGCAGGTCCTTCTTGGTGACCTTGTAGCCGGAGGGCTTGCCCTCGGCGACGTCGGTGATGTTCTCGTTTTCCATGGTTACTCATCCTCTCCGATGAAGGCGTCTGCGGAAGCGTGGGCGGCGAGCTCGGTGTCCCTCTCGGCACGCTGGTAGAACGCAATCGCGAGGGCAACGCCGACGATGGCGGCGCCGATGATGGGCACGTTCAGGAAGGCCGAGAGGAAGAAGCCGGCGAGCAGGTACTGGAAGTACTTGGCGGTTGGCATGTAGCGGAGCAGCATGGCGATACCGACGGCCGGGAGCATCTTGCCGGCGAGGGTGAGGCCGGAGAGGAACCACTGGGGCATGACCTCGAGGAGCCAGTTGACGGCGGGCTGGCCGAGCGTCACGGAGACAAAGACGGGCAGGGCGGCGCACAGGCCGAAGAGCGCGGGGCAGACCCACAGGATGGCGTTCATCTGATTGAACTTACCCTCGTTGCAGAACTTCTGGGACTTCTCGACGACAAAGCCGTTGAGGATCTTGGCGACGACGTCGAGCTGGATGCCGAGCATGCCGACCGGCAGGCCGATGGCGAGGCCCGTGTCGGAGCCCAGGGTCACGCCGTAGGCGGTGGCGATGATGGCCATCGTGCCGTAGTCGGGAATGGAGGAGCCGCCGAAGCCCGCGACGCCGAGCTGCATGAGCTGAATGGTGCCGCCGATGACAAGGCCGGTCTTCCAGTCGCCCATGACGACTCCGGTGATGAGGCCCCAGAAAACGGCGTAATTGACGAAGATCATCGGGATGCCGTAGTAGTCCACGTGCTTGATGAAGGCCAGCAGGGTCAAAAGGACGACCTGCAGGATAGTGAAGTTGACCATATTTCCCCCTTAGATGAGGTCTGCGACGGAGACGGGCTTGTCGGCGGGCACGAACTGGGCCGTCACCTTGACGCCACGGGCGATGAGCGCCTTGTAGCTCTGGACGTTCTCGGCGGAGGCGTAGGCGCGCTGGGTGAGCTGGATGCCGTCCTCCTTGACGAGCGAGCCGCCGACGACCAGCGACGGGAGCTCGACGCCCGACTCGACCAGGCGAAGCATCGTCTCGGGCTCCTTGGCGATGACGAAGACCTTCTCGCGGTCGTACTTGCCCGCGGCGAAGTTCTTGAGCGCGGTCTGCTCGGAGATGATCGAAACGGCCATGCCCGCGGGGCGCGCCATCCTCATGGTGGACTTCAGGACCTCGTCGCCGGCGACCTTGTCGTCGATGACCATGACTCGGGTCGCGCCCGACACCGGGGCCCACTGCGTCACGATGATGCCGTGAAGCAGGCGATTGTCGATTCGTGCCATAACAACACTCATGTTTGCTCCTATCAAATGAAGTTTTGCGTTCGGTACTGCCTCGGCGCTATCCGGATTCGCGCCGGGCAAGGGGTTATCGGATTATTGAGGACGCGCGGTCAGCTTGCGGCGGCGCGGGGAAGGTCACTCGTCGAGCAGGAGGTCCGAGGAGCCGAGGCGCTCTTCTCGCGCCGGGGCGGCGCTCACGCTTATGTAGTCGAAGACATATGCGATCTCGCTTACGGGAACCTCTACGCGATAGCGCGTCGAGATGCTCGAGAAGCTCTGCCTGAAGGACTCGATGAAATCGGCGCGTTCCTCCTCGAAGCGGTCCTGGCCAACGTAGGTCTCAATGGGGTTTCTGGTAACAAGGCGCTCGACGAGACAGCAGAGGTGAACGTAGAGCCCAATGATGGCGTTGCTGCCGATCTTCTCGCCTGTCCTGCGCTGAAGCTCGTGCACGGCGCTCTCGATCTCATGGAATAGCCGCTCCGGGTCGAGGATGGTGATGGAGCGGATGACGTTCTGCAGCGTCATGTTCGAGAGCAGCTTCTCGTGGAAAGAAGAGAGCTCGGAAGCGTCAAGCCACCTGCCGAACACGGCATCAACCTTAGAGGCGGACGCCGTCGACATGATGTCCTCGAGGGCGACGAAGGGGACGGAGGCGACCCCGGGGTCTCCCGTGCCGATGACGGCGCAGACGCGGTGCTCGGAGAAAACGGCGTCGTTCGACCCGTTCGCGACGAGCTGCTTGAAGGGCCTCGTGAGCAGGCGCGCGCCTATGGTGCGCGGGAGGCTCTGCGAGACGAGCTGGCGTATCCTCTCCGCGGCGTCGACCCCGGACTCGGAGCAGAAGACGATGGCGTCCTCACGGTTGACGCGCTCGATCACCTTGCAGTGCGTCACGCACGCGGCGGTCGCATCGCCAAGAACCTCGGCGATGGACTTGCCGCCGAGCAGCCCGACCCCGATCTCGAGCGCAAGACCGGTAGAGACGTTGTTCACCACGCCGATAGTGGAGTCGGTAACGTTCTCGAGGGCCTTATAGGCCTCCTCCAAGGAGCCCATGTCGACGAGGAACACGACCCCGGTGCAGTAGGAATGGCGGTCGACGAGGCGCTGGAGCGGACCGACGATGTCCTTCAGCTGCTGGTCGTAGGGCATGTCGACAGCCTCGTACACATGCATGCCGAGCATACGGTTCGCCGCGTCGGCGATGCTCGTCGCCGTTGAGTAGCCGTGGGACAAGATGACGCAGAGCGTCCGAAGGGCCTTCGCATCGCGAGACTCCGATGCGACGCACAGCGTCAGAAGCGTCTTCGTGAAGTGATCGAGCGAGATTCCCAGCGCCCCTTCCACGTCTGCGGCGACCTGATCGGAGACACTCGAGGCAAACGGCAATTCGGAGGTCACGGCACCGAGGAGATGGGAGATTTGCTCCGCACAGGCAGACTTTCGCTTAGCCAGGCCGATACCCGGCCACAACTGCAGGCAAATCTCCTGGGCCAGTAGAAAAGCGACCTTCCTCGAAAGCTCGATGCCATAAGAAGAGCCTGCGTCGGCAAGGACCGCGCCCACGACGCGCTCGAAGGCGCGCGACCTCGAGGAGGCGACGCCGTGGTCGAAGATCAAGTGATCCTCAACGCCGCGCACAGCGGAGACAGCTTGCGAGACAAGCTCGGAGACAGAGAGCTCCCCGGCGCAGAATCGCTCATCGAGGGAGCACAGGGCATCGAGCGCCTGCTCGACCGGCCCTGTGCTCTCGGCGGCATCCAGAGACGCGTCGATCAGAACGCCATCGTCGGGCTGTTGATCGATCTGCGCGGAGGAGAGGAGCCCGCTGGGAAGAAGATACGGGCGAACGACGACGTAGTCGCCCTCGCGATTGAGGAACGCTTTGGCGCAGCAGTTCGTCACGCAGGCGCGCAAGCCGGCGATGTTATCGGAAAAGTCCGCGTTCACGAGGCAACGGTATGCGCCGCGGCTGATCTTCACATCAGAACCGATTCGGCACCCCTCGCTGCGCAGGAAGCTCAAGATGAGATCCTCGCGCTCCTCGGGGGTCCGCTCCTTGAGTGAGGGGACGCGGGCACAGATGGGCATTTTGCTGTAGGCCGAGGAAACCTTCAGGTCATCGGCGGATAGCGTCGTCGAAAGAACGAGGCGAGCGCGCGGCGCATCCTGGGAGGCATCGAGCCCGAGGGCCGTCGCAAGGCAGTGCTCCATCGCAGAGGGAGAGAGTGCCTCGATGCCGTTGACAAAGACCACACCCCCGCGCGCTTTCGCGATCGACTCGTCAAGAAGCCCGTTGAACGAGGCGGCGTCCGGGACCCCGGCGCAGTCGATGCGCACATAGGAGGAGTCGCGGGACAGCAAGCCCTGGTTCTTGCCGTACTCGTACACAAGGCGAGAAAGGAAAGACTTACCGACACCCACGCCGCCGCTCAAGAGGATGGGCAGGCCAAACGGAGGGTACTGAACCGCAGCCTTGCACTGCTCGACAACGGAGCTGAGGCTCATGTCGAAGCCCACGGCACGCGCGAAGTCGCGGTGATCGGCGATTCCCGTCGCCTGGATGAGGTCGGCGAGCGAGGCGTACTCGCTTGCAGAGAGCTTTACCTGAAAACGCTTCTGGAACGCGCGGCGATGAAAATAACGGACAGGCCTGCCCGCCACCTTAACCACAAGACCGGCGCGAACAAGGTCGTTGAGGTACTGGCTCGCCAGGCTCCTGGAGATGATGAGTGTCTCGGCGATGTCGGAGGTGGACAGACGGGCAAGGTCGTCGAGCGAGACGGCAGAGGTGAGGGCCTCGAGATGCTCGAGAATCCTGTCCCTCATGTCGACGGGTTTCTTTGCCAAGCTGTCCTGTGTGGTCTTGTCCATGACTTCTTACCTCCTCGTACAAGGAGTATAAGGGGAGAACAGAGAACGGAAGGGGGCGCGTGGGGGAATCAACAGCTCCGAGGAAAAGTCCACCACTTGAGGGGCAGAAAACAACGGCCATTGAACATTCAGGGCCGACGCTCAACACTTCGGCTCGACACTTCGCTTTGGAAAGGGCCCGGCGCGCCGGGGTCCCAACATAAAGAAGGGCCCCGGCGCGCAGGGCCTAAAGCTTAACCATGCGCGCAGCGATGCGGGCGCAGTCGCAGGCGGCCTTCTTCTCGAAAGTGTTGTAGTCACGACCCGGCCCTCGGCGCAGGGCTTGTCGCTGATGGCGCGCACGACGACGAGGGGCACGCCGTTGAGATAGGCGGCCTGCGCGATGGCGCAGCCCTCCATCTCGCAGCACAGGTCGCCGAAGGTCGCGAGGATTCGCTCCTTCTGTTCCGCGGGCGAGACGAACTGGTCGCCGGAGACGACGCGGCCCTTGAGGACCTTAATGTCGGGGGCGACGGCGGCCGCGGCGGCGCACGCCGCCAGCAAGGGCCGGAACGGATCGCGCAAGATCAAGGCGTCGCCCGGGAGGTCGGGCGTTACCGTCAGCCGGCGCCGCGTCTGCCGCATCATGAGGGAGAACGGCCTGGCCGGCGCATACGGCAGGAAGAGGTTCAAGGTGCACCCCGGGGCGGTCAACGAGGCCGACGTGTCGAACGTCGTCGCGCGCGGCTTCGGCGGCAGGGCGCCGTGCACCCATATATGCAGCGACTTGGTCTGCGTGCGCGTCGGGGCGTCGTGGTGTTAGCGTCAATCTATTTTTCACCAGTTTCGCTAAACAGGCGCG
>NZ_QRQX01000002.1:0-174616 GCF_003475665.1 Collinsella sp. AF29-7AC | reverse complement strand
GGGCCGAGGCCGCCTCGATCAATTTGCGAAAGAATCTTGACGGTACCGACAACTGAAGGGGAGTCGCTGGAAACAGCGACTCTTTTTTCTGCTTCGGGGTAGCATCATGGGTATACGTCGAAAGGGCACGCAGCTTTTCGTGCATTGCCTGAGCGGTGCGCGAAGCAACCAAGCTGTGAGTTTTCTTAAGCGTTCTGGGTATGGCAGTGTCAAGAATATCGGCGGCATAAGCGGCTACACGGGAAAGGTGGTGCGTTGGCTATGAAGGTGGTTATCGTTGGAGGCGTCGCGGGCGGCGCATCGGCGGCGGCACGTTTGCGCAGACTCGACGAGCAGGCCCAAATTGTCATCTTTGAGCGCACGGGTTTTGTATCGTATGCCAACTGTGGGCTTCCGTACTACATTGGCGGCGTGATAGAAGAAGAGAGCGCATTGACGCTGCAGTCTCCCAAGGGCTTTTGGGATCGCTTTCGCATTGCGGTCAAGACGAGTCACGAGGTGTTTGCCATCCATCCCGATTCGCATACGGTCGAGGTTCGCAATATGCTGACGGGCGAGGAATTTGTCGAGACGTATGACAAGCTCATCCTGTCGCCGGGTGCAAAGCCGATTCGCCCTGCGTTGCCGGGCATCGACTCGGATAAAATCTTTAGCCTACGCACCGTTGAGGACACGCTGCGTATTCACAGCTATGTTCGAGAGCGGCGATCGAGCAGTGCCGTCGTGATCGGCGGCGGCTTCATTGGCGTCGAGACGGCGGAGAATCTGTGTGAGCTGGGGCTCCAGGTGACCCTTCTGCAGCGTCCCGTCCAGCTTATGAACAACCTGGATTACGACATGGCGACCCTTTTGCATACCGAGGTGCGTGAGCACGGTATCGATCTGCGCCTCAAGGCCGATGTGACAGGTTTTGAGGAAGTTGATGGCCGCGTTGTCACCCATGTTGCGGGCGATGACCCTATCGGAGCCGATATGGTGCTGCTTGCCATTGGCGTGGCACCTGAGAGCCATCTGGCGCAAGAGGCGGGGCTCGAACTGGGCATCAAGGGGGCTATTGTGGTCAACGACCGCATGGAGACCTCTGCTGCCGACGTGTATGCCGTGGGCGATGCCGTGCAGGTCACGCATCAGGTGACCGGCGAGGACGCGGTCATTTCGCTCGCCGGCCCCGCCAACAAGCAGGGGCGTGTCGTCGCCGATGTCATAGCCGGCATGGACAGCTGCTACCTCGGATCGTTGGGCTCATCGGTTATCAAGGTATTCGACTTGACGGCGGCAAGCACGGGACTATCCGAAAAGGCGGCACACGCGGCGGGAGTTGACTGCGACAGCGTGGTCCTGTCGCCCGGTTCGCATGCGGGTTATTATCCGGGTGCAACGCCCATGACCATGAAGGTTGTCTTCGAGAAGCAGGGATTGCGCCTGCTGGGTGCGCAAATCGTGGGCATCGATGGTGTGGACAAGCGTATCGACGTTCTGGCGACTGCCATCCAGGCAGGCATGCGCGGCGATAAGCTTAAGGATTTGGACCTAGCATACGCGCCGCCGTATTCATCGGCAAAGGATCCCGTCAATATGGCGGGCTTTATGATCGAGAACCTCAATCGCGGCATACTGGCGCAGTGGCATTGGGAGGATGAGCCCAACTTGCCACGCGATGGCAGCGTGCAGCTGCTCGATGTTCGTACGGAAGGGGAGTACGAGCGCGGGCATATCGATGGTTTCGTAAACATTCCCGTCGATGATCTGCGCAATCGCCTGGGCGAGCTCGACCGGGCCAAGCCGGTCTACGTGATTTGCCAGAGCGGCATTCGCAGCTACATTGCTTGCCGCATTTTGGCGCAGTATGGCTTTGAGTGTTTTAACTTCTCGGGCGGCTATCGCTTCTTTGCAGCCGTGACTGTGGCTCGCCGCGGCAGCGCTAACGTTATGCCGTGCGGGCTCGAAAAGTAGCGCGCATTGGAATGTGACAAAGTGACAGCCTCTTTGTCGCATCGGGGATGTTATATGCGGGATGGTGCGCCATGCGGCGTGCTGTCCCGTTCGTTTTTTGGCGCGGTTCGTTACACTTCTCACTGGTATCGGCTAAAAATGAGGATAGAGTAGGACAAACGCGCCGAACGTGAACGGCGGGGGAGCGGGCGAGCGCGCCCGCGCGAGAGAGGTTGCCGTCCATGCTGGATCTCAGAGTTATTTGCAAAAGGTACGTTACGCAGTCGTTTACGCAGGTAGCGCTCGACAGCGTAAGCCTGTCTTTTCGCGATAACGAGTTCGTAGCCATTCTGGGTCCCTCGGGTTCGGGTAAAACTACGATGCTCAACGTCATCGGTGGACTCGATCATTTCGATTCGGGCGATCTGCTGATCGACGGCATCTCGACCAAGGACTTCAACGACCGCGATTGGGATGCCTATCGCAATAATCGCATCGGCTTTGTGTTCCAGAGCTATAACCTCATTCCGCATCAGAGCATTTTGGAAAACGTGGAGTTGGCGCTTACGCTCACGGGCGTGGGGCATGCCGAGCGCCGCCAACGTGCGCGCAAGGCGCTCGAGGCAGTCGGTCTGGGCGAGCACGTTGACAAGCGCCCGAGCCAGCTTTCGGGCGGGCAGATGCAGCGCGTGGCCATTGCCCGCGCCCTGATCAATGACCCCGAGATTGTGCTGGCTGACGAGCCGACCGGCGCCTTGGATTCAACGACGTCCGTCCAGGTCATGGATTTGCTCAAGGACGTTGCGCGCGACCGTCTGGTCATCATGGTCACGCACAATCCCGAGCTGGCGTACAAGTACGCCACGCGCATTGTCAACCTGGCGGACGGCAAGGTCACCGACGATTCAGATCCCTTTGATGCTGCCGAGGCCGCGCGTCGCGAGGCCAAGCCCACGCGCAAAACCTCGATGAGCTTTGTGACGGCGCTTGGGCTTTCTGCCCGAAATCTCATGACCAAGAAGGGCCGCACGGCCATGACGGCCTTTGCAGGTTCGATTGGCATTATCGGCATTGCGGCGATCCTGGCGCTCTCCAACGGCGTAAACGACTACATCAAAAAGGTCGAGGAGGACACGCTCTCGAGCTACCCGCTGACGATTTCCAAACAAGATTATGACCTGTCGTCCATGATGGGCGGGCATGGGGCTACGGATGATGAGGTGTCCGAGGGCGAGGACTCATCCGACGCCACCGGTGGCAAAGATAAGGGAACCGATAAGATCCCTGTGGTCACGGCCGTAAAAGACATGTTCGCAAGCGTTAAGTCCAACGACATGACGAGCTTTAAGGCATGGCTCGATGCCGGTGGCGACGGCATCGATAAAGAGGTCAACGCCATTCAGTACGGCTACGGTGTATCGCCGGTTGTCTATCGTGCCGGCAAGGGCGATGAGAAGCCTGTCCGGCTGGTGCCCAACGCCATGACCGAGGCCATGAGCGGCGGCGCAAGTTCGGCGGCAACGGTGAGCATGGATTCCATGGGGACCTCGGTCTTTAACGAGATGATTGACGACCAGAGCCTGCTCGACAGCCAGTACGATGTCGTTGCCGGCCATTGGCCTACGTCTGCCAACGAGGCCGTGATGGTGCTTTCGAGCCGCGGCACGGTGGGCGATTACACCCTCTATAGCATCGGTGCGCTGGATATCGATGAGCTTAACGACCTGGTTAACAGTGCCATGACGGCCGACGGCAAGGTCGAGACGCCCAAGGCCGGCACCGACTTTACCTACGACGATGCGCTGTCCACGACGTTTAAGGTGCTGTCGCCGTCCGATGCCTATCGCAAAAACGAAGAGACCGGCATGTGGACTGACATGTCTGGCGATGCCGACTTTATGGCGGCCAAGGTTGCCGACGGTATTGACGTGCGCATTGTGGGCGTGGTGCGACCCAACGAGGCGGCAAACGCGAGCGCATTGTCCCCGGGCATTGCCTATACGCATGCGCTGACTCGCCAGCTTATGGAGCGTGCTGCCGATTCGCAAATCGTGCAGGAGCAGCTTGCCCACCCCGAGACGGATGTCTTTACGGGCAAGTCTTTCGATGAACTGCAAGGCGAGGCCAAACAGAGCGTGGAACTGGGCAGCATGTTCGGTGTGGACGAAGCGGCGCTGAAGAGTGCGTTCTCTCTCGATTCGTCGGCGCTCTCGGGTGCGGCCGGCGGTATAGACCTTTCTGGTATCGACTTGTCCGGGCTGGACCTTGACCTTTCGGGCGTTGGGAAGGGCATTGACTTCAGCGACATCATGGCCAAAGCGCCGGCCCCAGATTTCTCGGGCATCTTTGACGGTCTGGAACTCACGCCCGAGCAGATGCAGCAGGTAGGAACGCTTGCCAACCAGCTGTTTGAGGGCTTTCTGCAGTCTGATCAGTTTAAGGCGCTGTCGCCCGAAGATCTTAAGGACGCGTCAAAGCTTGCTGCCGCATTCTCGGCGTATCTTGAGAATGATGCCGCAGCCCAGCAATGCCTGGCTCAGCTCAAGGCGTTGGGCGGCGATGCCTTGGCCGAGCGCCTGCAGCGGGCGATGGGCGACTATGTGCAAAAGCAGCTGGCTCCGTATTTGCAGCAGTCTATGGATCAGGTGATGAAGGCGGTCAGCGAGCAGATTGCGACGACGGTATCAACCCAGCTCAAGGCGGGTGCGGCAGGGTTCATGGACCAAATGGCGACGCAGATGTCTTCGAGTTTTGCCAACCTGGCGAGCGCCATGCGCGTGGATGCGGGCGCCTTTGCTCGTGCCATCCACTTCAACATGGACGCCGAGGACCTGAGCTCGCTCATGATGAGCTATGCCAAGGCGTCGAAGCTCACCTACGACAACAATCTGACCACGTTGGGCTATGCGGACGAGGCGGACCCCATTTCGGTCAAGATTTTCCCGCGCGACTTTGAGGCCAAGGAGCGCGTGCTCGATTACATCGATGCGTACAACAAGCAGGTCAAAGCTGCTGGCCACGATGAGCAGGCAATCTCGTATACCGACTACATGGGCATCATCATGGGCTCGGTGACCGACATCGTGAATACTATCAGCTTGGTGCTCATCGCATTCGTGAGTATCAGTTTGGTGGTGAGCTCCATCATGATCGGCATCATCACCTACATCAGCGTGCTGGAGCGCAAAAAGGAGATTGGCATCCTGCGCGCGATCGGCGCGTCAAAGCGCAACGTGGCCAACGTATTTAATGCCGAGACCTTTATCGAAGGCCTCATTGCCGGCGTCTTTGCCATTGTCGTCGTGGTGGCCGTGAGCTTTCCGGTTAATGCCTGGGCGCTTGCGGCCAAGCAGGTGCCCAACCTGATGAGCCTGCCCGTTCAAGACGCGCTGATGCTCATCGCGATTTCGGTGCTGTTGACGGTTGTCGCCGGCCTGCTGCCGGCCCGTAGCGCATCCAAGAAGGATCCCGTGGAGGCCCTGCGCTCCGAATAATGCGACAAAGGGACAGTCCCTTTGTCGCATTGGGGGCCCAATTACCGTTCGGCACGTTAAGGGTCCCCGCTCCCCGCTTAACACTTGACGAAGAATCTCCATCTTTATATACCTATCGGTAGGCATATAGGTTGCATTGCCGATAGAAACGGAGTAACCATGACTCTCATCGCACCAGCCGAAAAGGACCGCCCCCGTGAGAGCGGCGCATTTGCTTGGATTGTCGTTATTGCGCTCGGTTTAATGTCTGCGGGAACAACCGGCACCTACAGCATCATTGCCGGCTCATTCATCGCTCCTGTATGTGAAGACCTGGGCTTTGACTACACTTCTTTCTCTTTCTATTTCACCGCGATTCTTCTTGGCCTTGCGCTTGGGCTTCCGCTTTTGAGTCGTTTCATTCCAAAAGTAATCGGCAAACCATGGCATATTTGCGTTGAACTCGTCCTTATTGCCGCCGGCGCCGCAATGGCGTTCTACACCGAGGTCTGGATGTTCATCGTCTCCGCCGCAGTGATCGGCATCTGCTTTTCGTTCACAACGGGTGTCTGCATGTCCGATGTCATTGACCAATGGTTCAGTAAATCGTCTGGTTTTGCCATCGGCCTTGCGTGGGGCGTTAATTCTCTCTGCACGCTGCTATTGAGTCCTGTCATTACACTGGTCATCGAGCAGCAAGGCTGGCGTACGGGTTACATCGTACTTGCGGCCGTTTCTGCAGCCATGATATTGCCCACAAGCGCATTTATCATTCGCCTTAAGCCTTCTGATCGCAATATGCTTCCGTACGGAGAGACTACCTCCGAAACCCATGAGAGCTACAGCGCCGATGAAAAGGAAGATGTCTCTTCGGGCATGGCGCTCCGCGATGCCGCGAAAACGCCATCTTTTATTCTCTGCGCCCTTCTGCTCTGCGTGGCGCAACTCACCTGCTGCATGAACCAGCTGTTCCCGACCTATGCAAGCGAGGTCGGCTTCAATCCCATCGTGGGAAGCCTAATGGTTTCGGCGGCTTCGCTCTCCGATATTTTCCTAAATCCCTTCGTAGGCAAAACATGCGACAAGCTCGGTGCTATTAAAGCAACGGTCGCATGGACGGGAGTCAGCATTCTTTCATTCCTACTTCTCATCTTTGGCGGAAGCAACGAGACCGTTTCCATCATCGCGGCCGGCGTAAACGACGTCATGTTCGCCATCGTTGGAACTGCAATGCCGATGATTCTCCTCTCGCTCTTCGGATCACGCGATTTTGGAAGGATCTATTCGATTATTTGCTCAGCGGGCTATGTTGTCGGAGCTTTCGGAATGCCAGTCATGATGAAGGTTTACGGTATGGCAGGGTCTTTCCAAGGAGTATTCGTCTTCTGTATCATCTGCAACCTTCTGATTGCGACATTTGCTTTAGTTTCCGGTATCCTCAATAAGACTACCGCGAAATAACCTGACCAACGAACTGCCCTTCAGCCCTGTCATTTGTCTCCGCAAGTTAAAACGAAATTGGGGCCGATTCCAACATAGCTGGAATCGGCCCCAATTTCTATTCAACAACTTTTGCAATCATCGCGAACACGGGTTTCGAACCATTCCGCGACCCCACAAGTCGTCGCATCGCGCTTGCCAAGGTGCCTCTGTTATTACGCGCCTATTTAAACATGAGTTCGACGATCCCTGCCCAAACAGCCTTTTCATCGATGTCTTCATCTTGGGCAACGGTATTGCTCGCTCCCTCAAGTACGGTGTAAAGAATCTGCACGTACAGCATGACGTCTGTTTCATCGGAAAACGCGCCAATTTCTAGGCCATGGAGAAGGATGTCTTTAAGCGCGTCCATAGTTCGGTTGATCGCCGTTGCCTGACGTTCCTGAACTGCAGGGATTCGATTTGCCTGAATACTGACCTCGGCCAGCACGCGACGGCGCTTTTCATCACTACGATAGCCACCTATAACCGAATTGCCGAGCTCGATAAGCGCCGCCTTGAATCCGTCCCTATCGACTATTAGCGAGTAGTCGCGCTGATAGTCGATAGTCGGAAACATACTATCTAAGAGCGTGGTGAAAATATCCTCTTTAGAGGGAAAGTAGTAGTACACCGATGGCTTGGATATACCGACACGGTCGCAGATTTTTCCAATGGACGCCTTGTCGTAACCGACTTCTGCCACAAGATCATACATTGCGTCCAATATTTTTCCCTTTGTGCTCACGCTTCACTTCTCCATTGCAAATCACTTCCGCATTGCCAACATTATTAAGAATGGCAACGGAACATCAATTCGTGTCCGAACACGACCACTATAAACGGTGAACGGTAGGTATCGACAGGCGAATGGCAATTATACAAAAACACCTACCGAACGGTAGGTATAGTAGTACTATAGCTGGTGTAACCCCGCTATTGTCGCGGCCGGACAGCATTGCGGGAAACCCGACGGAAGGACCAACCATGTACGAGAACTATCGTATGCCGGGCGAGTTTGAGAAGCGCTCCAACGTCTATGTGACATGGCTTCCCGATTACATTCGCGCAGAGGGCTTCGATAATCGCCAGCCTTGCGTTGACGTAATTAAAGCTTTGCTTGAGTATGGCGACGTTACGGTCAATCTCAACTGTGGCACCCCCGGCTCCTACGAGGAAGCCTGCTCGCGCCTTAAAGAAGAAGGGGTGGATCTCGACCGTATCCAGATTACGCAGTTCGAAGACTCCAACTTCTACGTTCGCGACAACGGCCCCAGCATCATGGTCGACGACGAAGGCCATTCCTATATGGTCAACCCCGCTTGGACCTATTATGGCGTGTGGGACAAGAACTCCCCAGAGTGCCAGTCCGCACGCAGAGCAGCTGTTCACATGGCGGTTGCGCTCGGGTGCTTCGATATCGTCAATTCCGAAATGGTTTCGGAGGGCGGCGACCGCGAGTTTGACGGTCACGGCACCCTGATCGCCATCGAGGACACGGAATGCCGCAAGCGCAATCCCGAGTTCTCAAAAGAGGAAGTGGAGGCCGAGTACAAGCGCATCTACAACCTCAACAAGGTTATCTGGCTGCCGCAGCCTATGCTTGAGGACGACGACTATCGACTGGGCATCCTCGACGAGAAGGAAGATGGAACTCCTGTCTTCGGCATGAGCTTCGCCGCCCACATCGATGAGATGTGCCGCTTTATCACCCCGAACAAGATTCTTCTTGCCGAGGTATCCGATGAGGAGGCCGCCTCGAGCAAGGCGGGCGCGGAATCGCATCGTCGCATCGACGCCGCCTACGAGATTCTACGCGCCGAGACGGACTGGGAGGGCAAGCCCTTCGAAATCGTCCGCATGCCCACTGCCGAGCCGATCGAGGTTGTCATCGCTCCCGGCGACGAGGACTACGAGCTGTATAAGGGCTTCATCGACGAAATGGGCGGCAAGTTCATGGATGGCACCCCTTGGCCCGAAGGCCCCGTTCACTTTTATGCCGCAGCAAGCTACTGCAACTTCCTCATCTGCAACGGCGTCGTTCTTGGCCAGCGTTATTACCACGAAGGCATGAGCGAAGTCGTGAAGGAGAAGGACGAGCAGGCCAAGGCGGTTCTTGAGAGCTGCTTCCCCGATCGCAAGGTCATCATGATCGACTCTCTCGCGCTTAACCTGTCCGGCGGCGGCGTGCACTGCTGGACCAAGGACGTGGCCGCCAGCTGCTAGCAAGTTCTTAAACTTGCGCTGCCTGATCCAAGCGCCACATTTACAGTCCCCGAGGGATATCCGTGTTTCCCTCGGGGGCGCATTCGACACTTACCCATCAAACAATTGAAAGGAAATAGGCATGAACAACAGCCTTCGCGGTCGCGACTACCTCAACATCCACGATCTTTCCTCTGAGGATTTCCGTTACCTCATCGATCTTGCCTGGAACCTCAAGGCCCAGAAAAAGTCCGGTGTCGACCAGCGCTACTTCCCCGGCAAGAACGTTCTCGCCAACTTTGAGTGGGGCTCGACCCGCACTCGTTGCGCCTTTGAGACCTCTTGCAACGACCTGGGCATGGGCTTCACCTATCTGACCAACTCCCACATGGGCGATTGCGAGACCATCGAGGATGCCATGCGCGTCTTCAACGGCATGTATGATCTCATTGTCTATCGTGCACAAAAGGACGAGCAGTTCCTCTATGATGTCGCCGACTTGGTCGATATTCCAGTCATCAATGCCCTCACCCTCGGCGATCACCCGACCCAGATGCTCGCTGACGCTCTCACGATGGAGGAGCAGTGGGGTGGTCTGCGCACGAGCCGTGGCAAGAAGATGGCCTTCGTTGGCAACTGCGCCGGCGCCCCCGTGTGGTATGGCCGTCTGTGCGCGATGCTCGACATGGACTTCCTCGCCATCGGCCCCGACGACCTCCGTCACCAGATGTGCAAGGAAATGATCGAGGAGGTTGAGGCCTGCTACGCCAAGTACGCGCCTAACAGGACCTTCACCATCACCTCTGACCTTGATGCTCTGGACGGTGTCGACGTAATCGTTACCGAGGAGTGGCGCTACATCAACCCCGAGTGCGGCGACGAGGTTCTGGACCCTGACGACTACAACTCTTGGCTTGGCGACGCCGAGTCCCTGTACCCCTATCGCGTCACCAGTGAGCTGTGCAAGCGCACCAACAACCCCGACATCTTCTGCATGCACGAGCTCCCCTCTGTTCACAACGCAAATCACCGCGTTGGCAAGATGTTGCTCGACCAGTGCAAGAACGACCTGCATCGTGAAATCATCACCGAGGGCTTTGAGATTGCGGACGAGTGCTTTGAGGCCAACGCGTCGGTCATCTTCCGTGAGGCAGAGAACCGTCAGCACACCATCAAGGCCGTTATGTGCGCCCTTCTGGGTCTCTAGGAGCTGTATCAATGGAAAATGCAAAGTTAAAGAGCAGCAAGGTTTACGCATGGGTTCTCGTGATCGCGCTCGGCCTCATGTCTGCCGGTACGACCGGATCCTATAGCGTAATCGCTGGCTCCTTCGTCGCGCCCGTGTGCGAGGAGTTCGGATTTGACTACTCCATCTTCTCGTATTACTTCACTGCAACGCTCATTGGTCTTGCAGCGGCTCTTCCGTTTGTCGGAAAACTCATCCCCAAGGTTGTTGGCAAGTTTTGGCTCCCCGTCGTCGAGCTTATTCTGCTCGCCGCTGGCGCAGGCATGGCCTTCTACACCGAAGTCTGGATGTTCATCGCAGCTGGTGCTTTGATTGGCGTTTGCTTCGCCTTCACTACCGGCGTCGCCATGTCCGATGTTATTGACCAGTGGTTCAAAAAATCTGGCGGCCTGGCAATTGGTCTCGCTTGGGCAGTGAACTCGATTTACATGCTCATCATGAGTCCCGTCATCACCTCTGTCATTGAGGCTGCTGGCTGGAGGACTGGTTATCTGGTGCTCGCTGGCGTCTCCGCCGTGCTCATTCTTCCCGCTTCCATCCTGATTATCCGCTATAAGCCCCAGGACAAGGGCATGCTGCCCTATGGCTATGTCGAAGGCGAGACGGTCGCCGAGACCGAGGAGACGACCGAGGATAGTGCACGTGGCGTTAGCTACGCACGCGCTATTAAGTCGCCTGCATTCTTTTTCTGCATCGGCTTCCTCTGCCTCGTTCAGCTTACTTGCTGCATGAACCAGCTGTTCCCCACCTATGCCGCCGAGGTCGGCTTTAGCCCCATGGTGGGTGGCTTCATGGTTTCCGCCGCATCGCTGTTCGACCTGTTCCTCAACCCGATCGTCGGTACCACTTGCGATAAGTTTGGCAGCACCAAGGCCATTCTGAGCTGGCTCGCCGTCTCGATTCTCTCCTTTGTCATGCTCATGATGAGCAGCGGCAACTCGACGCTCAGCATTCTTGCTGCCGGTGTTAACGACGTCATGTACGTCATCGCCGGCACCGCTCTGACCGTTTTGGTGATGGACGTCTTTGGCTCCCGTGACTTTGGTCGCATCTTCGCGCTCATCTGCTCCGTGGGCTATATCGTCGGCGCCTTTGGCATGCCCGTCATGATGAAGGTATACGAGCTTGTCGGCTCCTTCCAGGGCGTTTTCATCTTCTGTATTGCATGCAACGTCATCATCGGTCTGTTCTTGCTGCTGGCAAAGAAGACTGGTAAGAGCCTCTCTTGGGACGAATAGTTCGATTCGTCTTAGTCATACGCTGCAGGAGTTAATCTGCAGCAGCTTTAGGGCATCGGCTAACGCCGGTGCCCTTTTTCATGGAATGTGACAAAGGGACAGTCCTTTTGTCACATTGGGCGCCTAGCTCGTTTTGCCCACCAACGTGATACGGATGCTTGGATGGGTGTACTCGTCAAACTCGTCCTCGGGCTCCGTGTCAAATGAATAGTACGTTTTGATGAGGTCGTCACTCGTCCTGATGGAGATTCTCTCGTAGAGCGAACCGTTCAAAAAAGCCTGCCTAAACTCTTCGGGGAGCTTTTGCGGTGCTAGGAGCTCGGGACTCACGGTCTTGACGTCTACGGTTTGGACGACAGAGGAAAGCTCATCCAAGTCGAGCTCGATGCGGGCGAGGTTGTCCTCAAGGCTCGCGTCGGGGTCGATCTCCGCTATGTAACTCACTTCCTTGAGCGTTCCCTTGTTATCGAAATCCAGGTACGTATAGGTCTTCTGGGTATCGGAGTCGCCGTCGTGCAAGTAGCCGCGGACATGATAGCCGTAATCTTGATATCGCTCGTAGGGGTCATCGGCGGACACGTACTCGCATGCGGGCTCTAATGCCTTGCGGGCGATGGCGATCTGCTCGGCCGCGGCCGCGGCGTTCTGTTGCATCTTGATGTTTCCCTGCGCCAGCTGCGGGATATAGGCACCGCACGCGATTGCGAGGGGCAGTGCCACAAGCGCGACGATCCACTTTTTTGCACGGGGGATAGGCACGCCACAGGCCTCTGCCATGGCCTTTGCGTTGGCAAAGCTTTCGGCAAGCACGTCTGCCGCGGTGGCGACGGCGCCTACGGCAGCGGCGACTTCTGCCGCACCGCCCAGGTTGCGTGCGGTCTCATTGTCGCTGTTCTTGAGCAGACGCGCGGCGGCCTGCGTGCCAACAACGCCTGCAATTTGTGCCGAGCGGTCTTTTTCGCTCTGCTCGACGGCGAGCCGGTGCTGCATTTCCCTCCACTGCTTGCCGCGCATGCCAAAGCGCGGCGCGAGCGCGCAATAGCAGAAGATGATGAGCTCGACGGCGGTGAGCGCCAAGGCGGTCATCATGCCCGTCTCCTGGAAGCTTTCATGATGGAAGACGATATCGTCAATCATTTCGAAGGGAATGATCAAAAAAGGCAGCACAAACGCCATGGCAAGCGCCGCGCCGGCAACCTTGGGACAGATGCAGTATCGCTGGATGCGCTTGCGTTCTTGTTCGGAAAGTGTAGCCATAGCTGCTCCTTGGTGTCGTGGCGGTCGTTGCGGCGCATGGGGTGCGGGGCGCATCAGTTTGAGCTAGCGCTGGATAAGAACATAGAGCAAGATGCTCATCGCGATGAGCAAGAAGCCCGCGATGTTAAACATCAGTGTGGCAAAGTTGCCCACGATGGGGCGTTCGACATAGCTTTTGTCTGGGTTGCTGGGGTTGTAGTACACGGTCATTTGGCTACCGAGGGGCCAAAGCTGCTCCGCGAGGGTGCCTAGGCGGGCGATGGGGCCTGTCTGCACGTGCAGCCAGCCCTTGGCGTCTTCGTAGGCGGTGGCTTGCGTGCGGATGGGGAGTCCCGACAAGCTTTTGGTCTTTATGCCACGGAATTGTTTTTTCGCGCGGTATTGCGTGCCGTCGACGGCGTATTCCAAAACGGGATACATCCTGCCTTCGCCCATAAAGCGATGGTCGATGACCGTTCCCATGGTCACGGCGGTACAGGCCTTGGCTTTCTTGCGAGCGGCGGCTTTCATGAGCGCGCTCACTCCGATAAGCAGGATGCCGATGCCCCCAACCAAGATGAGCGCGAGCAGGGATATCTGCGACGTGGTCACGGCGTTCTCCTTTGGCGCGATACCGTCATATGTGACTCAGTATAGAGAACCCCCGCCCTCGGTGGGCGTATTATGTGACAAAGGGACAGTCCCTTTGTCACATTGATTTGAGAATGGATGTTGATGTATTTATCGCTGGCCCCTATGGAGGGGATTACCGGGCATGTGTTCCGTCGCGTGCATGCGGAGTGCTTCGGCGCGCTCGATTGTTATTACACGCCGTTTTTGCCGCCGCCGCGGGTGGGCAATCGCTTTGGCGGCAAGGCGTTTAAAGAGGTCGATCCTGCCAACAACCAGGGACTTAACGTGGTGCCCCAGCTGATGTCCAAGAATGCGGACGAGTTTGTGTGGGCGGCGCAGGTGCTTGCCGATATGGGTTACCGCGAGGTCAACCTCAACCTTGGCTGCCCTTCGGGTACGGTGGTCGCGAAGGGCAAGGGTTCGGGCTTTCTGCGCAATTTGGATGAGCTCGAGGTGTTCTTGAGCGACGTGTGCGAACGCTCGCCCTTGCCGGTGTCGGTCAAGACCAGACTGGGGCTCGAATGCGATGACGAGTACGAGTGCGTGCTCGACCTCTATTGCCGAATGCCGCTGGCGGAGTTGATCGTGCATCCGCGCGTGCAAAAGGACCGTTATACGGGCTCACCGCGCAAAGAGTTTTACGGCGAGACGCTGGAACGGGCGCCGTTCCCCGTGGCCTATAACGGCGACATCTTTGATCTTGAGGACATGGATGCGCTGGTGAAGGCCTATCCCGGAACACGCCACGTAATGTTGGGGCGCGGCTTGCTTGCGAATCCCGCGCTGGCTCGCATGGTTAAGGGCGACCCTGCCGCTACCGCCGCTGAGCTGCAACGCTTCCATGACATGCTGTTTGCGGCCTATGCGGACGAGATTGGGGGCAACGCGGTCTTTCGCATGAAGGAGTGGTGGTTCTACGCCAAATGCGCCTTCGCCGATCCCGCGACCGTTCACAAACTCGTACGCAAGACCAAAAAGGTCGATGAATACCGTGCTGCTGTCGACCGTGTCTTTCGCGAGCAGCAGCTTGCGCCCATCGCCCGCTTTTGTGGCTAAATGATCCCTTGGGGACGGAGAAGAACGGATCGCCTGTGCCGGACCCATGCAAAAAACTGCACGCCAGCATCCAAGGATGTCGAAAAATATCGTTTTTGGATGCTGACGTACATGTTTGGTTCGGCAGGGGACTAGGCAATCATTGCATCGAGTGTAATGAGTTCCCTGAGTCGCTCCGTGCGCGTTTGCCCATGGCGCTTTGCCTTTGCGTCAAATGCTTCAAGAACCGATTCGCCCACACGTGCCGATAAAACAACGCTTGGTTCATCGGAAATCGGCGGCCTTCCCAACTTGACGGTGTGGCCCTTCGGCCACTCATCTTTTTCGTATGCCGCTGCGGCTTTTTCTAGCTCACCGGGAGCAAACCCCATCATCTTTTCGAGCTGTTTAGCGTCCATAGCGCCTCCTATCGATCGATTCCGATTTCCCTGAGCACCTTGCGCGTAGGAGGGACAAGGGCGTGGTAAATGATGTAACCATCTCGGTCGGGGCAACATCGAGCAATGAGCTCCATGAGGCGGTTTTTTCCATCAAGTCCAACGAGAACGTAATCGATGCCTCCATTTTCAAGATCACGCCTAAACCATGCGAAAGCGGAGTTCCAAGCGCAGGTAATATCCGTCTCTGTCAGCCCATGTTTGAGGGCATGGGGGTGGATTGCGATGAGCTCCATAGGGACCTCTCTTTATGTATACAGTTTTGTAGACAAAAATACAAGCAGTTAATACGGTTAAGCAGCCTGTTTTGGTTGGACTGTTGGTTGCATAGTTGGCACGAGAGGCTCTAGCGTTTTTTCGCTCTTTAGCTCGGTGTATGAGCGTCCGTTGAACTCCCAGAGGGGAGTGTTTTCATAGACTATTGCGAGGAGCTTGGAGACCTTGTTTATCTCCGCTTGTTTGTAAAAATCGGGTCGTACGACGATCAATAAAAATTCGGCATCTTCGGTTGTTTGTTGTGCTGTCGGCATGCCGTTGAGACCAATAGAACGCAAGAGCTTTGCCATGATGAAATCGAACTCGTCCTCTCTTGCGTGAAGGCTTGCGGCACCCAGCTTGGAATCATTCAAGATATACAATTTGAGATTATTAACAGATTGTGTGTAGCTGGCATATCCACAGACGATGTCCTCATAGTCTAGTTTTTCGATTGGATGCTGCTTATGGCCAGTGAATATGGCCGCCCTCCTGCTCTGAACACGTCGCTCGCGTAACGAGCGCATTTCCTGGGTGTACTCGCTATGGCGTTCGTATCTTCGATAGGAATATCCGTAGTCGTCGTAGTAATAAGGGTTATTTTCGACCGTGTCGTCTAGTTCCGGCGCTATGAGGTACAGCTCTCCGTCCTTGGAAAGTATGCAGGGGTTGTCGATGCGCCCCGACTCCTCTTTGATTTTCCAAATAGTTTCATTTACTTCGAATATCGAGACTGGTTCGGGAGCGCAAGAATTGTAAAGCTCAACAAACTTCTCGAGCGAAATGATTCCGCAGGCATCTGTATAAGCGCGGGCAAAGCGCCAAACTTCCTGGTTCGCTGTGAGCTCGCGGAATTCTCTGTTGCTTGGAGCATCTTGTGGATTCTGGTATCTGGCGTGAAGCGCGATGTGCGATGAGGGCCACCTGTTGTCGGCCGCGACGTTCATGAGCTCAAGACGCAGGTACTCGTTTGTGACGCGAGCGAGTGCCTCATAGTGGGCTAGGTCAAGCTCTGATCGAAAAGGTGCGTATTTGGGAACGGCGCGAGCGAACTTAATGCAGCGTGCGAGATAGGATTGTCCTAGGCGGGGGCCATAGTGCTTGTGTAGATGGCCGCCGACGGGGGAGAGCAGTCCTTTGAGATTAGTAATGGGGTATCCGGCAGTCTCTTGTTCGAGGCGGCGCCCAATGAGCAACGCCCCCTCTAACGAAGTCTCATGATCGAGTCTCTTTTGATTGAGACTCTTGGCTTCAACGATCTTGCTGATATCTGAGCAGGCGCTTGATACGGTGTCGGACGTAAAGGTTGGAATCTTTTTTGCCATAACGATGCACTCCTGTGTGGCTCACGGATAACGGAAACGTTTGGTTGTGAGTGTCGTTCTTTGACGGCGACGACGAACAGGAGCGCAGCCTGTCTGAGATGGACGAGTGCGGTAACCACCGATCTTACTTACCGGGCTCGCTCCAGCGTGTCATTGGGGACCTCCGCGGGAACTCTCGACCATTCTCATGCCTTGAGGCGAGTATAGCATAAAAAGCAAACGTATGTTCTATTAAATCGATACTAGTCGTTGGGGACGTTCTTTAACGACTAGTCATTTAAGAACGTCCCCAACGATTGCCCACAAATAGCTGTACGTCAGCATCCAAAGATGTCGAAAAATGTCGACTTTGGATGCTGACGTACATGTTTGGTTCGTATGGGTTTGTGCGTTGGGGCCGGCCGACCGCAATAGAACGCTAGAGCAAATTCTCCTGCACCCACGCGATGATGTCGCCCGACTCGTAGAGTGGCGTGCCGTCAATGAACAGGCAGGGAACTTGGCGCTTTCCGCCGACGGCGATGAGCGTCTGCTCGGCATCGGAATCGGTCGAGATATTACGCTCGGGGATGGTCACGCCGTTATCGGCCAGGAAGCGCTTGACCTTTATGCAATACGGGCAGCCGGTCATAACGTAGAGCGCGAGTTCGTGATCAGTAGCCATAGGTCTCCAATCGGTTGAGGTTTCGATTGAAATACCCAAAGCCGCCGCGGTCTATGCACGCGTCAACGACGACTCGATTGCCTGTACCAGAAACGCCGTGGCTCCGGTGCCGCAGGGCTTGTCGTAGTAGTCAACAAAGCGCTGGTCGGCAAGATAACCATTGGCGAGGCCCAGGTATGCTTCGTCCTGGGGCTCGTGTCCCCAGTTAAGGCCAACCCATCGGCGGTGCATTGCGACAAGCTTGCGGGCTTCGTTACTCTTTGGATTGCCGTCGCCCATGGCAATCGAGAGCTGGCCCAAAATCGCGCGCTCGAGTTCTTTCATGTCGTTCCATGTCTCGGGATCCATATCCAGCAGTGCTTCGTTTGCGGCGTCGATCGCCTCGTCGCCATAGCGCGCCCGCGCCTCGGCACCGTAGCGCTCCTCGTTTTCGTGCACGGAGCGCCAGCGCTCCAGTTGCGGCAGCACGGCGCCCATGAGCGAGACGGCTTCATCGAGCGACATGCCGGTGCTTTGTGCCAGCCGCGGGGCACAATCTTCGATCATTGCCTCCATCGTGGTCTCATAGGTGTACTTGCCGCGGTCGTAGCACCACTTGCAGTAATGATCGGTCCTGGCGCCCGCGGCATCGGTGCCGCAGTCATCGGGCGTGAGCACCATGCCGCAGCTCTGGCAATAGTGCTCGGGCATTTCGAGCAGGTGCGACAGCGGCTCTCCGGTTACGGCGGCAATGAGTTTCATCATGTCGATGCCCGGGGTGACTTCGCCGCGCTCCCAGCGGCTCACGGCCTGGCGCGTGACATAGAGCTTGGCGGCGAGCTGCTCTTGGGTGAGGCTGTTGGCACGACGAACGGCGATGAGTTTTTCTGCAAAGGCCATAACGGCTCCTTTCTGCTGCTTGTTGGCTTAAGCATACGCGGCAGCCGATGCCCTTCCAAGCAACCGTTGGTTGCATGCAGATGGCGATGACAAGCAATCGCGGCCTGCTGCCCTCGCCCGTGCCGTACAATGACCGGCATGAAACCTATTGCACACATACATACCGACCTGCCGCAAAAGTTCGGCATCCCGCGCAACAGCTTTTTGGCGCCCCATCTTGAGGGACGCATCGTCTTTGAGCCGGAATTTGCCTCCAGCGCGGCAGTTGAGGGTCTGGACTCCTTCTCTCACCTGTGGCTGCTCTGGCGCTTTGAAAACGGAACACCCGGCGGCGCGGCCGAAGACATCGCCGCCGATGCCAAGACACAGGATAGGTCCGGCACCAACGCCAAGTGGTCGAAGACCGTGCGTCCGCCGCGCTTGGGTGGAGCCGAGCGCGTGGGCGTATTTGCCACGCGCAGCCCGTTTCGACCTAATCCCATTGGGCTTACCTGCGTCAAACTCGATCATGTCGGGCTTACCGACGATGGCCCCATCATCCATGTGCTAGGGCCGATCTGCGTGACGGCACGCCCATCTACGACATTAAGCCCTACATTCCGTTTGCGGACTGCCACTCGGATGCGACCGGCGGCTGGATTGAGGATGCGCCGTGGCAAGAGCTCGACGTTGACTTCCCGCAAGCGCTGCAGGAGATGGTCCCGCCCACGAAGCTCCCCGGGTTGGTCGAGGTCCTTCGCCAAGATCCGCGCCGCGCGGGTAGCAAGCACGAGCCAAACCGCATTTACCACTTGGCTTACGCTGGGCTCGACATATCCTTTACGGTTGACGGATCCAAGTTGACGGTAACCGCCGTCAACGACGCGCGGGACTAGCCAGCCATTCGATGGCGCTCGCCAAATTCAACGCCAAACCCCGTGCCAAAATCGCCCACGCTGGTGGACAATAACGCCTATCAAAACAATCCGCTTTGCACGGGAGCTCAGCATGAAATACGACTTTACTTCGCTTATCGACCGCCACGGCATGGACGCCATCGCCGTTGACTCCTGGGGCGAGATCCCTGGCATGGCTCCGAACGCGCCCGACGAGGGCTTCGACCGCATCCCCATGTGGGTGGCGGACATGAATTTTGCCACGGTGCCCACGGTCCAGGAGCACATCATTCAGCGCGCCCAGCATCCCATGTTTGGCTATTTCGATCCGCGCGACGAGTACTTCGACCGCATCATCGAATGGCAGAGCCGACGTAATGGCGTCGAGGGTCTGCTCCCGGAGCATATCGGCTACGAAAACGGCGTGCTGGGCGGTGTCGTGTCGACCCTGCGGGCGTATGTCCAGCCGGGCGATGCGGTGCTGGTCCACAGCCCTACCTACATCGGCTTTACCAAGTCCATCGAAGCCGCGGGCTATCGCATTGTCCACAGCCCGCTTAAGCTCGACGACCAGGGCGTGTGGCGCATGGACTTTGAGGACATGGAACGCAAGCTCACCCAAAACCACATCCACGCCGCGGTGTTCTGCTCGCCGCACAATCCTTGTGGCCGCGTATGGGAGCGCGACGAGATCGAGCGCGCCATGGACATCTATCGCCGGCACGATTGCGTGGTGATTTCGGACGAGATTTGGTCCGACATCATCTTGCCCGGTCACAAGCATATCCCGACGCAGTCGGTGAGCGAGGATGCCCGCATGCGCACGGTCGCCCTCTATGCGCCCAGCAAGACGTTTAACCTGGCGGGCCTGGTCGGCAGCTACCACATCATCTATAACGAGACGCTGCGCGACCGCGTGTGCGCCGTGTCCAATAAGACCCACTACAACGAGATGAATGTCCTTTCGATGCATGCGCTTATCGGCGCCTACCAGCCGCAGGGCTACGAGTGGCTCGATGAGCTCAACGAGGTTATCGAGGGCAACATTGACTACTTCTGCGATTACGTGGACGAGCATTTTGAGGGCGTGTCCTATTCGCGCCCGCAGGGCACCTATATGGTGTTCCTGGACTGCACGGAGTGGTGCTGCGTGCATGGGCACGATATTCAGTGGCTGCTCGACGAGGGGGCGCGTGTGGGCGTGGGCTATCAGGACGGCCGTCCATTCCATGGACCTTGCCACATTCGCGTGAATCTGGCGCTGCCGCTTTCGCGTGTAAGGGAGGCGTGCGACCGCTTGGACCGCTACGTTTTTAATGCACGGTAAGTGAGTGCTGCATGCGGGGCTGTCTGCCAGATTGGCTGGAAGGCCCCGTATGGTAAAGCATCTGTAACCATTGAGCGCAAGCGCGGTTTTGTCTGCTAATATCTTTGCTCTTGAGTCTGTAAACAGGATCGTCTGGAGCTCGATGAAAAGACCTCGTCGCTCGGCCGCCATATCGTTGTTTGTTGCGCTTGCAGTGGTGGGCGCCTTTGTCGTGGCGATAGCTGGCTGTTCCGGGTTGAATGATGGGGCCGCGGCGTCTGCATCAGAAGGCGCAGCCGCCTCGCAGGTCAAAGACGACAACCTTAAGACGCTCAACGTTGGCAGCGACCTCTATCCACCGTTTGTGTATAGCAACGAGTACGGCGATATTGTTGGCCTGGATGTCGATATTTTGACCGAGGCTTTGGGCCGCATTGGCTACAAGCCAAAGTACCAGCTGATCGACTGGGAAAAGAAGAAAGAGCTGCTGGCGAGCGGCGAGCTCGATTGCGTCATGGGCAGCTTTAGTATGACGGGCCGCGAAGGCGAGTATCGCTGGGCGGGGCCGTACCTTGCGAGCCGACAGGTGGTTGCTGTCGATCCCGAAAGCGATATCTACACGCTTGCCGATCTTGAGGGTAGGGTCGTGGCGGTCCAGTCCACCACCAAGCCCGAATCGATTCTGCTCAATCACACCAATGAAAACGTTCCGCAGATTAAGGAGCTCTACAGCTTTTCGGACCGCTCGTACCTGAACCCGGCGCTTGTCGAGGGCCTAGTCGACGCCATCGCCGCGCATGAGTCCTCGCTGCTCACCTACGAAAAAGACTATGGCGTGACGTATCGCATTTTGTCTGAGCCGCTGCTAGAGGTTGGTTTGGGCACCGCTTTCGATATCAACGACACACGCGGCATCGACGTTAAGCTCACCCATGCCTACCAAGAAATGCTTGCCGATGGCACCATGGAGCGCCTGGTGTCAAAGTATTTTGATGACCCTTCGCCCTTTTTGAATATGGAGGGCCTGTCGTGATCGATGCACCCGACCACACCACAGAGAAGCGGGGCGACCGTTCGGCCCTGGCATGGCTCCTTGCCGCCCTGTTGGGGATAGCGCTCTCGGCTGCTGCCGGCGCGATGAGCTACGGTTACACGACGGCCCAAGCCGAGCAGCGCTTTTCCGACGTTGTCGATTACGTGGCGACACAGAGCCTTTCCTACGATGCGTTCAACAGCGCCTATGCGACTAAAAATCTGATTCGCGTTATGGAGATTGCCGGAGAGGTAGCGCGCGATATAGAGCGCGATGCCTCGGCGGATAACGCCACACTGGAGCAATATGCCGATCAGTTCAACGTGAGGGCGCTGATTGTGACGGACACATCGGGTAACTTGGTGTCCGAGTCCTCGACGGATAACGTGGGCTACGAGTCGCTTGCCGCATATCTTAAAGAGACGCCCGTGCTGGAAGTGGCGACTCATCCGCTTAAGTCCTATACCGCCCGCATTACGCTTGCGGATGATTCGGTCGCAGACATTGGCTGCGTGGCCCGGCAGGACGGCGAGGGCATCGTTGTCGCGGTGAGGCACCAGAGCGCCAAGGCGGTCGCGAGCAATACGCTCAAGTTGCAGAGCTTGCTCGATGGTTACGAGACCATCGATAGCGGCAATATCGTGATCGAAAACGACGGTAAGGTCGTTGCGACCAACGCTGTCGAGCCCACCATGTCGGGCGTGTTTGATTTGCCTGCGACGGATGCCGTCATTGTCGACGGTATCAAGGAGCGTTGCCTGGCTGGTAAGGTCAGATTGGTCAACGCCAACGGCGAGTGGTATCTGGGCACATTTGGTAAAGCGCGCCAATTCTACGTGTACACCTATGCCCCCGCGCGGCGTTACTTCGAGACCGTCGCTGTTGTTGTTGCCAGCGTGTTGGCGCTCTACGGCGGTGTTATAGCCACTGTTGCGTTGGCGCGCCGCCGCGCCGAGCGTCAACGCTTTGCCGACCTGTTGCAGCAGGAGCGCAACTATGGCGACAAGCTGGCAAAGGCAGCGCGCGAGGCGTCGTCTGCCAACTCTGCAAAGACGGAGTTTCTGCGCCGTATGAGCCACGACCTGCGCACGCCCATCAACGGCATTCGCGGTATGGTCGAGGTGGGCGATGCCAACGCGGACAACTTGCAAAAACAGACCGAGTGCCGCTCAAAGATTTGGACGGCGTCGGGGCTGCTGCTCGACCTTGCGAACGAGGCGCTCGATATGAGTCGCCTGGAGAGCGGGCAGGTCGATCTGGAGCTCGTGCCCACAAATTTGGTGGTTCTCACCCGTGAAGTACGCGATATTCTGGAGCGCCAGGCCGAGGAGCGTCTGGTGACAATTATCTGCGATCAACAGGCTCTTGATCATCCCTATGCACGGGCGAGCGTGACGCACCTCAAGCGCTTGTTGGTCAATGTTGCCGGCAATGCCGTCAAGTACAACCGCCGGGGCGGCTATGTTCGCCTGACGTGTCGCGAGGTGGAGCCGGTGGACGGCGTCCCCGTCTATGAATACACGATCGCCGATAACGGTATTGGCATGAGTGAGGAGTTCCAGCAGCACCTCTACGAGCCGTTTACTCGCGAGGAACAACAGGTGGAAGGCGCTTCATCGGGAACTGGTCTGGGCGCGTCTATTGCCAAGCAGCTGGTCGAGCTTATGGGCGGAACCATGAGCTTTACGAGCGCCTTGGGGCAGGGGACGACGTTTACCATCCGCCTGCCGCTTGAGAAGTGCGAGCGCTCCGAGATTCCCCAGGCAGCTCGCGTGGGTGCGGGCGACAGCGACGCGCTCCAGGGCTTGCGCGTTTTGCTCGTTGAGGATAACGACCTGAATGCCGAGATCGCACAGTTTACGCTCGACCGTGCCGGTGCCATCGCGACGCATGTTAAGGATGGCGAGTCTGCCGTCGAGACGTTTGCCGCGAGTGCGCCGCACGAGTACGACGTGGTGCTGATGGACATCATGATGCCTGGCATCGATGGCCTTGAGGCCACGCGTCAGATTCGGGCACTCGATCGCGAGGATGCCGCGACCACGCCGATCATCGCCGTGAGCGCCAACGCCTTTGCCGACGACCGTAGGCTTTCGCGCGAGGCGGGCATGAACGCGCACCTGAGCAAACCCGTGAGCTCGCAGGAACTCATTGAGGCGCTTGCGCACATAGCCGCCGACGCTTCATAAGCATATGGCCCGGTTCCAATGTTGGTTGGAACCGAGCCATTTTGCTATTTGCAGGACCTGTTTTTGGGCTTACTTTTCATGGATCTGCTTGCCGCAAAGATGCTCAATCGAAATCTCGTAGAGTTGGACGCCCTTGATGTCTTTGGCGATTTCCTCCTCGACTTCTTCGGCAGAAGGGTAGTACTTAAGCGCTAACTGGCGGACTTTGTCCTCGATAAACGAAGGCGTCTCGTCTACCAGGCGGCAACGGCCAAAGACCACGGTGCTCATAACGTAGGGAGCCCAGTCGTCGTCCTTGTACCACTCGTTGCCGTACACGGTAAAGCAGACTTTATCGTCACGCTTGAGCGAATCGACCTTGTGGCCAGCCTTGGCGCCATGGAAATAAATCTTGTCGTGTTTGGGGTCAAAGAAGTAGTTGACGGGAATGGCGTATGGGTAGCCATCATCGCCGTTAACGGCAAAGACGCCGCGCTTACAGGTGGCCAGCAGCTCGCGCGCCTCCTCGTCGGTGATGGCACGTTTCTTTCGGCGTAAGGGTCTAAACATCGTCGGCTTCCTTTCTAACTGTGCATGACAGTTGGGCACAAACTATAGCGAAACAGTTCCGTTTTGCTTGATGCGGGCGAGCATGCTTTTGAGCTTGTTAAAGTCGAGCGGTTTGGGCAGATGGGCGTTCATGCCGGCGTCACGTGCCGCTTGTACGTCCTCGGCAAAGGCATTGGCGGTGAGCGCGATGATGGGGATGTCGGCTGCATCGGCCTTCTCGCTCAGGCGAATCGCGCGGGTTGCCTCGTAGCCATCCATGCCCGGCATCATAATGTCCATCAGGATCGCATCGAAGCTGCCGGCGGGACGACTAGTGTATAGTTCGACCGCTTCTTTGCCGTCGGCGGCGCGAGTTACGACGATGCCTTCGCTTTCGAGCAGGGCCTGGGCAATTTCGGCATTGAGCTCGTTGTCTTCGGCCAAAAGAACGTTCATGCCGGCAAGCGAGCAGCTGATCGCCTGCTCGTCCGCACCTTCTCTTGCCTGAGGGTTCTTGTCGATATCGAGCGGAATCTGGACGTTGAACGTACTTCCCACGCCGACCTCGCTCGAAATCTCAATCGTGCCTCCCATCATGTCTATGAGCGATTTGACGATCGGCATGCCCATGCCAGTTCCCTGAAATTTACTGCGGGCATCGTTGCCCTCTTGGGCAAACGGTTCGTAGATGTGCTTAAGAAACTCGGGCGACATGCCGATGCCGGTGTCCGAGACGCTAAAGCAAAACACGGCGTGCTCGTCGTCGACCGGCTTGATGGTCGATGAGAACGTGACGGTGCCTCCGTGCTTGTTGTACTTGATGCTGTTGTCGAGCAGGTTGACAAGGATCTGCCGAATATGGGTGGGGCTGCCGATCATATATTGGTCGACAGCGTAGGGCTCGCTGGTGTCGAGCATGGTTATGCCGCGGTCCGATGCGCGGAGCTTGCACAGTACGAGCGCATTGTCGCACAGCTCTTTAAGGTTGAATGATTCGTGCTCGAGCGTCACTTTGCGCTCCTCGATCCTGCCCATCTCGAGGATGTCGTTAATCAGTGACAGCAGGTGATTGGCGGCAACGCGTGCCTTGGCGCGGCTTTCGCGGGCGACCTGCATGTCGCCTTCTCTCAATTCCTCAATTTCGATAAGGCCCAGGATGCCGTTGAGCGGCGTGCGGATGTCGTGGCTCATGCGCGTGAGGAAAGCGGTTTTGGCGGCGTTGGCGGCATCGGCTTTCTGCCGTTCCTCCTGTGCGCGGTAAAGCGACCAGACAAGGATGACGATGCCGGTGAGCAAAATGCAGATGACGACTGCCGCAATGACGATGCGGTTGCGGTAGAGAAGTCGGAACGCATCCGATTCTTGCGCCGAGTACGATGTGGGGAAATAGCTGTTTGCAGAGAGCGATTCACCTGCATTGACGATGCCCTTATTGATGATTCCCAGCAGCTCGGGCTTGCCGCGCGAAATTAAACACGATAGTTGTGCCGTGTTGGTGAGTTCCTGTGTTTCGAAATCCTCGATGTCGTAGATGTCGCGGAGAGTTTCCAGGCGCGTGCTGGGGACAATGATGCAACGTGCCTTCCCCTCATCGAGGGCTTTGAGCACCTCGCCGTCATTCGAATACTCGGTTACCGTTGCGTTCGGAAAGAGACTTTCGAGCTCAAAACGGTTAACGATTGTGCTCTTTGTACAAGCGATGTTCTTAAGGTCGCTGTTCAGGTTTTTGCCATTGTGAATGGCGGTCAGCGAAACCGTTCCCATCGAGTTTGACTGGATGACCCCTGTCTGCTCGGCGAGCCAGTAGTCGCGAAACAACGGCAGGGCGACATCGATGGTTCCGTTGGAAAGGGCTTTGATCATTTGCTTGTTGTTCGAGAGTGCGATTGTTTTGACCGTAATGTCAAACTTGTCGTGCAGCGTCGTTGCAAGCGAGGCGAGCGACCCTTCCATCTCGCCGTCGTCATTTTGCGTACAGTAGGGAAGTTGGTTTTTAAGATAGCCGAGCGTGATGGTATTGCCGTTTTCTTTGAGCCAGGTGGTCTCGGTGCCGGTGAGCGATGACGAGCCACTGTTTTGGGTCGAGTAACTCGTTTTGACTTCCTCGTTATAGCGCGGGTTATCGCGGGCGATGGTCGTCATGGCGGCGTTGATGTCGTTCATCAGGTCAGGGCGGCTTTTGGGAACGGCAAAATAGTAGTCGCTCGAGCCTACGTAGAACATGGGTGACGCATCGGGCGACGAAATGGTGTCGTTCATGATGACGGCGTCGACCTCGCCGTCTGCAAGCGCCTCAAAGAGGGCACTGCCGGTGTCGATTTCTTTATAGGTGCAGGTAACGCCTTCGTCGGCGAGCCACTGCTGGCCGACGATAGTTTGCATAACGCCAGAGTTGCAGCCGATGGTGAGGCCTTGGAGCGCCTGGGGGTCACCCTTGGCCAGGTCGTCGCGGTCGGGCCTGGCGTAGATGTAGTAGCGCTCGGTGCCCTCGGGGTTCGAGGAAAAGAGCAGCTTCTGCTCGCGTTCTGCCGAATACGAGATGTTGGGCATGAGGTCGATTTCGCCTGCCTCGAGCATGTCCATAAGCTCGGAGAAGGTGCCGCTAACGTATTCGTATTGCCAGCCCTTTGTGTAATACGAGAGGGTCTGGAGGTACTCGTAGCCCCATCCCGAGAGGCGCTCGCCCGGCGTGCCTTCCTGGAAGCCTTTGTTGTTGACGAGCCAGCCAACGCGAACCGTCTTGACCTGCTGGTCGGAGTCGGCGGCAAAGGCGGGGGCAGGCATGACGGCGCTCAGTACGGTGAGTACGGCAACCGCGACGGCTAGGGTGCGATATAGAGCCAAACGAAGGATGGCGGAAGGTTTCACATGTAATCCTATCGAGTCGAGACAGTATCACATAAGGATACCAGCTCAACCTGCCCACTCAGCCACCGCACCGCTAAACGGTCAGGTAGTCATTGGGGACGTTCTTGTTTGACTAGTCATTTAAGAACGTCCCCAATGACTAGTTCCGTTTGCGGGGGAGGCGTGGGACAATACCGAGCGAATGTGATTGGGCGTCTGGGAAAAGAGGTCGCGATGAACAAGTTGAGGACGCTTGCTGACGTGTTGCGCCAGGCTGGCTTTGCGCGCATCACGGGCCTGTTTCTCGTCTTCTATCTGCTGTGCTCGACGGCCGTCTGGCTGTCCGAGCCCACGACCCTCACGTTTGGCGACGGCCTCTGGTTTAGCTTTGAGACCGTATCGACGATCGGCTTCGGTGATATCCCGGCCGAGACGCCGGTTGCCCGCGCTATCACCGTCGTTTTGAGCGTCATCAGCATCTTCTACATCGCCATGCTCACGGGCGTGGCGGTGAACTACTGCAACACGCTCATCAAGATGCGTCAAAAGGACACCATGGCGCGCTTTATGGACGATCTAGAGCATTTGGAAGAGCTCGATCGTGACGAGCTCGCCGACCTGTCGCGCCGTGTGCGCGAATATCGCCGACGCCAACGCTAGAACGGGCGACGCGCGTCACGACGAGGGGGACTGAATATGAATATCACGGTATACCTGGGCGCGAGCGTCGGCAACGACCCGGCGTTTCTGCCTGCAGTGCGAGAGCTCGGCACGTGGATTGGCTCCAACGGCCACGCGCTGGTATACGGCGGCTCCAAGTCGGGCCTGATGGGCGCGCTTGCCGATAGCGTGCTCAATGCTGGCGGGCATGTGACGGGCGTTGAGCCGAGCTTTTTTATCGAGGCAGAGTTTCAACACGACGGTATTGACGATCTCATCGTGACGAGTGACATGGCCGAGCGTAAGGCCAAGATGATCGAGCTCGGCGACGCGTTCATCGCCTTCCCGGGCGGTACGGGCACGCTCGAGGAGATTGCCGAGGTCATGTCCGCCGTGTCGTTGGGGCATCTCGATGCGCCGTGCATCCTGTACAACCTCGGGGGCTACTACAACGATCTTAAGTCGCTGCTCGGGCGCATGATCGACAAGGGCCTATCGAGCCCGCAGCGCCAGACCGGCATCTACTTTGCCGACGACCTGCGTCAAATCGCATCGATTATCGGCGCCTAAGCCTTAGGCTCATCGCTCGTGCGGCACCCAACGGCACCGTTCGCGGCGTAGATGGTTAGCCCGCCCGAGGCCTGCTCGTCCTACAATAAAACGTATCTTTGTCGATTTGACCACGGGAGGTCCCGATGGATACCCTTGCAAAACCCAAAAACCGTGCGCTGTTCTTAGTGAGCGTGGCTGCGACCGGTGCGTTTGCGGGCACCGCGGTCTGGCTGTTCTTCTTTGCGATGGAGCGCGGTATCGACTATCTATGGACCGAGATCCCGCATATGCTGGGCGTCGCTTCACCCGAGCTCGCGAGCGGCCCGTTCGGGTTTTTGCCGTATCCGTTTTTCGTCTGCCTGCTGGGCGGCCTGCTGATCGGCCTGTACGAAAAGATGACGGGCACCAAGACCGATGACCTCAACCAGGTAATGGCCAAGGTTAAGCAAGACGGTCGCTATCCGTACGACAACCTGGGCAAGCTTTCGCTCGCGGCGTTGCTGCCGCTGCTGTTTGGCGGAAGCATTGGACCGGAGGCCGGCCTGACCGGCGTTATCGCGGGTCTGTGCAGCTGGGTCGGCGACCGCATGCGTCGCTTTGGTGCCGAGTTTAGGCAGCTCACGCTGCTGGGTACCCAGGCCGCCCTGACGGCGCTCTTTACCGCGCCCGTCTTTGGTTTTGTGGCGCCGCTCGCCGGTAGCGCCGACGGCCAGGGCGCTGGCGAGGACTCCGCGTCCGATGAGATCACCATCAAGCTGCCCAAGGCGCAAAAGACCGTGGTCTACGGCATCGCGATTGCCGGCGGTCTGGGCACCTATCTGCTGCTCGGCAGGCTTATGGGCGGCGGTATGGGCATGCCGAGGTTCGAGGCCGCGCAGGTGGGCAACCTCGAGCTTGCCTGGCTTATTCCCCTGGCGTTCGTCGGCACGGCCTGTGGCTGGCTGTACTTTGTTTCGGAGCACGCGAGCGAGGCATTGGCCCACGCCATAGAGGAGCGCCCTGTCGTCAAGGCCATGCTGGCCGGTTTGGCGCTCGCCATCTGCGGCACGGTCCTGCCCTACACCATGTTTGCCGGCGAGACGCAGGCCGATGTGCTTATGAAGACCTATATGACCATTCCCGCTGGCGCGCTTATTGCAACCGGTCTTGTCAAGGCCATGCTGACGCCCGCCCTCATCAACATGGGCTGGCGCGGCGGTCACTTCTTCCCGGTTATCTTTTCGGGCGTGAGCCTGGGCTACGGCTTCGCTATCCTTACCGGCGCCGATCCGGTCTTTTGCGTCGCCGTCTGCACCGCCTCGACGATGGGCGCCGTCATGCGCCAACCCGTCATGGTCGTGGGCCTGCTGCTCATGTGCTTCCCGCTCAAGGGCATCGTCTGCATGATCATCGCCGCCGTCATTGCGGCAGGCATTCCGCTGCCCAAGCCGCTGCGCAAGTAGCACGGCGGCGCACGGTCAATACAAACATCTCAAGCCCGGTGTGAGGGTGTCCAACTTGAGCTTGTGCCCTTTGACGGGTCGTTATTTTCAAAATGCTGCTGTAATCCACGACACGGGTTGAGCGCCTTCCCAATAATGGGCCACGCCGATCTGTGGCGCATGTCCGATGATACCGCGCCTGCCTACAGGTCGCGCGCTCGATAGACCTTGGTGCTGATAGCGCAGCTCAGTGTAAATAGCACGAGGGCCAGGACGGCAATTCCTGCGCACAGGCAGCCGAGGACGGCGGGATCGGGATTTGCCCCGGCAATCGACATGAGCCAGTTGCTGATGGGGTTGGAGGAGCTCAGCGTGGCCATGGTGCCGCAACCAAGCAGGGCAAACAGGCCAACGGATAGGCGCAACGCCTCCATGTGTCCAAATCGAAAGAACAGCGGCTGCGCCAAAAACACCATCATGAGGGAGATGAGCATCGAGGCTGCCGAGGCTATTGCAATCTCAAAGACGGTTTGTCCTGTCGAGGTCACGCCCGCGCTGTTGAAGAACGGAAGGGCGATGATGTTCAAAAGCACGGCGGCGCAGGCCATGATGGCCGAGAAGACAACGATGCACAGGTAGCGTGCGCAAATAATGTCTTTGCGCGTGAGAGGCAGCGTTGCCCGATAGCGTTCCCATCCGTTTTGATTGTCGTAACCGGCCAGTGAGTTCATGAATAGGATGGGCGACATGGCACTGACGGCGCAGGCGCCGGCGCTCATGCCGGAGTCGCCACCAGACGTGTTGGCGAGCGTCAGCACAACGAATATGAACAGGCCGACGCCCGCGATGCTCGGGACAAGCGTGCGAACGATGGCGAGCTCGGACATAAAGGCGCGTTTCATTTCGAAGCTCCTTTCAGCGTGAGGCGCAGGTAGTCATCAATGGTTGCCCGATCGCAGGGAATCTCGGGAAAGGCCTCGAGCGCTTCGCGACGGTTGGGCACGAGCACGTCCACGCTATAGGCGTGGTGGGCGGCACGGGCGGCTTCGACGCAAGCCATAAGCTCGGCGGCCTGTGCCTGGGTGCAGTGGGCGATGCCGGCGCGGTCAGTAATGTCCTCGCGCGGCAGGTCAAACACAATCGAGCCGTTATCGATGCAGATGACGCGGTCGGCGGCGCGATCGAGGTCGGACGTAATGTGGCTCGAGAGCAGCACGCTGCGCTGGCCGTCGGAAACAAAGGCGAGCAGCTCGTCGAGCAGCTCTTCGCGCGCCATGGGATCGAGGCCCGCGGTGGCTTCGTCCAAAACGAGCAGCTTGGCATTGTGACTGAGCGCACACGCGAGCTGCAGCTTCATGCCCATGCCGCGGGAGAGGTCCTTGACCTTTGCCTTGGGATCGAGGCCAAATCGGTCGATGAACCCGGCGAACGTTTCGCAGCTCCACGTGGGGTACGCCGGGCCTACGAGCCTCTCGATCTGGCCCACCTTGAGCGTGGAGGGGAAGGGGCACGTGTCCAGGACAAGGCCTACGCGGGAGCGCAGGTGGCGCTGCGTCTCGTCGGGCGCGTTGGTGTCGCAGCGCTGTCCAAACAGATGCACCTTGCCGGCATCGAGCTTTATAAGCCCGAGCGCGGCACGAATGGTCGTTGTCTTGCCGGCGCCGTTTGCGCCCACAAAGCCGACAATCTGGCCGGGCTCCACGGTAAGCGTGACATCGCGTAGCGAAAAACGGTCGCTCACACGGCGTGAGATGCCTTTGAGTTCTAAAAGGTTTTGCATGGTATAGCCTTTCTTGCAGATGGCTACTGCATGGTTTCGGGGGCCACAAGGTCGAGCATCTCGTGCAATTTGTCGCGCGTGACGCCCAGGGTTTCGGCCTGCGTAGCGGCCTGCGCAAGCAACTCTTCGATATGGCAGAGCTGGTTTTCGCGCAAGAGCTCCTGGTTTCCCTCGGCGACAAAGCAGCCCTTGCCCTGCACGGTGCAGATAAAGCCGAGCTGCTCCAGGTCGGCATAGGCACGCTTGGTGGTAATGACGCTCACGCCGAGGTCGCTCGCGAGCGCACGGATGCTGGGGAGTTTGGCTCCCGAAGCGAGCGCGCCCGAAAGGATCTGAGCTTTGACTTGCGAGGCTATTTGCTCGTAGATGGGCTTGTCGCTCGAATTGGATAGGATGATGTCCACAGCGGCTCCTTAGCTGTTGGGCTACACGTGTATATAACCGGTAAGCACAGTATATATACACTATGCACAGTTATGCAAGAAGAAATGTAGGCTCGCCTGTCTCTTCGTTCGTTTGTCTCGATCTGTAACATCTGGAGCCGATTTTGGTGTCTACCTGTTACAGATTGAGACAGTCCCGACCTTCCTGCTCGTTCATCTCAATCTGTAACACTAAGGCCCGTTTTTGGTGGCTAGATGTTACAGATTGAGACATTGGTCGCCCGCCTGCGCGTTTATCTCGATCTGTAACAGGTAGAAGCTCAAAACCCGTCCTCCTGTTACAGATTGAGACGGAGATTGAGACGGCGCTGGTCTTCCCAGCCGTTTATCTCGATCTGTAACACCAGGAACGGTAAAACCCGTCTTTCTGTTACAGATTGAGACAGTGCGTAAGGCGGCTGCCCACTACACAGCGAGCTTGGCTGATGAATTTGTCCTGATAGGCGCCCTAGAGCGGGATTTCGCGGCTACAATAGTGCGGTTACATCGACGTAATGCACTCAATGCAAGAAAGGATCCGCATGGCAAGCCTGTCGGATGAAATCTCGTCGCGCCGCACATTCGCGATCATCAGCCACCCGGACGCCGGTAAGACCACGCTTACCGAGAAGCTGCTGCTCTATACCGGCAGCATCCAAACTGCCGGCTCGGTCAAGGGCAAGAGCTCGGCCAAGCATGCCGTCTCGGACTGGATGGACATCGAGAAGGAGCGCGGCATTTCCGTCACCTCCTCGGTGCTGCAGTTCACCTACAACGGCGCCTGCGTCAACATCCTCGATACCCCCGGCCACCAGGACTTCTCGGAGGATACCTACCGCACCCTCATGGCCGCCGACGCCGCGGTCATGGTCATCGACGGCGCCAAGGGCGTCGAGGCCCAGACCAAAAAGCTCTTTAAGGTCTGTACGCTGCGCCATATTCCCATTTTTACCTTTGTGAACAAGCTCGACCACGAGGCTCGCGATCCGTTTGAGCTCATGGAAGAGATCGAGAACGTCCTGGGTATCAATACGTATCCCATGAACTGGCCGATCGGCAGCGGCCGCAACTTCCGCGGCGTGTTCGACCGTCAGACCCGTCGCGTTATCGCCTTTGAGGGCGACGGTCACGCCAACGCCACCAAGAAGGTCGCCGAGGTCGAGGCCGAGTTGGGCGATCCTTCCATGGATGAGCTCATCGGCGAGGAGAACCATAAGAACCTGATGGACGACATCGAGCTGCTCGATGGCGCCGGCGACGAGCTCGACTTGGATGCCGTGGCCTGCGGCAAGCTGAGCCCGGCGTTCTTTGGCTCGGCGCTTACCAACTTTGGCGTGGAGCCCTTCCTTAAGGAGTTCCTGCGTCTGGCCCCGACGCCGCGCTCCTATACCGATACGCTTACCAGCGAGCCGGTCGATCCCTGCCGCGATGACTTTAGCGGCTTTGTGTTTAAGATCCAGGCCAACATGGACAAGAACCACCGTGACCGTATCGCCTTTGTGCGCATTTGCTCGGGCAAGTTCGAGCGCGGCATGGACGCCTTCCACGTGCAGGGCAACCGCAAGCTTAAGCTTGCTACGGGCACGTCGATGATGGCCGATGACCGCGCGATTGTTGACGAGGCGTACGCGGGCGATATCGTGGGCCTGTTTGATCCGGGTATCTTTAGCATCGGCGACACCGTGTGCTCCGGCAAGCGCCACGTGCAGTATCCGCAGATCCCGACGTTTGCCCCCGAGATGTTCGCTCGCATTACGCAGGTCGACACGCTCAAGCGCAAGCAGTTCGTCAAGGGTATGGAGGAGCTTGCCCAGGAGGGTGCCATCCAGATCTTCCGCGAGCTGGGTGCCGGCATGGAGAGCGTTATCGTGGGCGTGGTCGGTGTGCTGCAGTTTGAGGTACTCGAGCGCCGCCTCAAGGCCGAGTATCGTGTTGAGGTCCGTCGCCAGCCGCTGCCCTATACGGACATCCGCTGGATTCAGAACGACCCCGATACCATTGATATCCCGGGCCTTTCGCTCACGCGTGACACGCTGCGCGTCGAGGACATGCGCGGCGGTAAGCTGCTGCTGTTCACGAGCCCGTGGAACGTGGATTGGGCAACCGATCACAACCCCGATCTTATCCTGTCGGAGTTTGGCAACGTAGCCTTTTAATGCATCGGCGCGGTGGCCCTGCGGGGCTGCCGCGCCGTTTACTTGCCTGATGCCGTATGAGCGGCTATCATACCCACCGTCGTCTCAAGACCGGGGCGTCCGAGCAGTTCGGGTCCGATATCCTGCTCGTTAAACCTAAAACCAAAGGAGTACATAATGATCAAGAAGGTCATGGAGGACTACAAGGTCCTGTTGCGGAGCATTCCCGCGGCAACGGTTTCGCTGTTTTTCGTGAGCGTCATCATGATGAACCTACTGGCCAACAAAGAGCTCATCAGCCTGCCGTATCTGGCACTCGATTGCGGCTTTGTGGTGAGCTGGGTTTCGTTTTTGTGCCAGGACATGATCTGCAAGCGCTTTGGCGCCAAGGCATCCATCAAAATCTCTATCCTCGCGCTGCTGGTCAACCTGGCCGTGAGCCTGTGCTTTTGGGCATGCTCGCTCACGCCCGGCATGTGGGGCGCCTACTACGACACAGGCATGATCGAGGTCAACAGCGCCCTTAACGCCACCATTGGCGGCACCTGGTACGTGGTGCTGGGCTCTTCGCTGGCAATGCTCGTTTCTGCCGTGGTTAACTCCACGCTCAACCAGTCGCTCGGCCGTATGCTCAAAAAGAATAACTTTGCGAGCTTCGCCTTCCGCTCCTATGTGTCCACGGGTGTTGGCCAGTTTGTCGACAACCTGGTCTTTGCCATTGTGGTGAGCCACACGTTCTTTGGTTGGACCTGGGTGCAGGTTCTTATGTGCTCGCTGACCGGCGCTGTTGCCGAGCTGCTGTGCGAGGTCTTCCTGAGCCCCGTGGGCTACAAGGTCGTGCGCGGCTGGGAGCGCGAGAATGTGGGTGCCGAGTACCTCGAGCGTCACGCAACCGCCTAAGGAGCAAGCATGCGGGTTTTGATCACGGGCGCTTCGGGCGGTATCGGAGCCGCGTGCGTGCAGCGCTTTTTGGACGAGGGCCACGAGGTCGTGGGCTTTGATCTGCTGCCGGCGGCGATCGAACACGAGCGCTACCGCCATCTGATCGTTGATGTCCGCGAGCCGGACTCGTTTCCAGTTGACCTTGAACCCCAGGTAATCGTGAACGTTGCCGGTACGCAGGATTCGGCCGACGACATTGCCGCCAACCTGCGTGGCACCATCAACGTGACTGAGCGCTACGCCTTTGTGGGGGAGGGGCTTGCCGCCAAGCCGGCGCCGGCTATCAAATCCGTGGTCAATGTGGGGTCGGCGAGCGGACATACGGGATCGGAGTTTCCTGTCTATGCTGCCAGCAAGGGCGGCGTTATCGCCTACACCAAAAACCTTGCAAACCGCCTGGCGCCGCAGGCCATCGCCAACAGTGTGGACCCGGGCGGCGTTATCACGCCGCTCAACCGTTGCGTGATGGAAGACGAGCGCCTGTGGAACCAGATTATGGAGCTCACGCCGCTTAAGCGCTGGGCCACCGCCCAAGAGATCGCCGAGTGGATCTACTTTGTGGGCGTGACCAACCGGTTTATGACCGGGCAGAGCCTGCTGATCGATGGCGGCGAGGCCGGCCGCACCCAGTTTATCTGGCCTGAATAACAAAACGCGCCCGATGGCAAGGTTGCCTCGGGCGCGTTTTGCATCATTAATTGCTAACTTTAGCTGGGTATTATCTCTGTAAAGTGCCTTTGAGCTGGTAGACTAAACCCCGAAATATGAAAAGGGGGCATATTGGGGCTGTTCGGTTCACACGAGAAGCGCGACGCGGACCGAGCGCGTCGACTTTTTGAAGAGGCGCTTGCGCAGCAAGGGCCCAACGTTGCGCTGGTCTTGCGTGCCAGCGACTGTCTTCCGCTCTATATCACCCCAAATTTTGAACGCGTCTTTGGCGTATCGCCCGAGCGTATTGGCGACGACATCGAGACGCTGTACCGTTTTATTCCCGATAGCGACCGTGTTCGCATACAGCGACAGGTGAGGGACTGGGACCACGCGACTCCGCTGAACCTTCTGTGCTCCTACCATGCGCCCCATGGAGAAAAAACGCAGCTCAGCATTAGGTTTACGATTACGCTCATTCAAGACGGCACGCAGTACCTGGTTTCTGCAGTCGATGTGACGACCGAAAACGAGCGTATCGCCAAAGCGGAGTCCGAGCGCGATCGCGCCGTCGAGACCGCCAACGCGCGCACGGACTATATGAACCAGATGAGCCACGAGATCCGCACGCCGCTCAATGGCATCGAGGGCATGATTTCGCTTGCCCGCGAGCATCATGCAGATGAGCCTCGCCTGATGGACGACTTGTCTCGCGCCTCGCAGCTTTCGGCCTACTTGCTTTCGCTTATCAACGATATGCTCGATATGAGCCGCCTCAACAGCGGGCGCGTGCGCCTTGACGATGCGCCGTTTGATATGCGTCTGTTTGCCGATGAGATCGAGCGCATGTTTAGCTCGCAGGCAGCCGACAAAGGGCTTACGTACTCGGTCAATCTGGAGGACTGCGAAAACGTTTTTGTCGTGGGCGACCGCATGCGCCTGTCGCAGATCGTCATCAACTTTATCTCCAATGCGGTCAAGTTTACCGAGCAGGGCGGCAGCGTTACCGTAACCCTGCGCGAGATGTACCAGGCAGACGGCGGCGTGAGCTATATGCTGCGCGTGCGCGATACGGGCAAGGGCATGGACCCGCGCTACGCCAGCAAGATCTTTAAGCCGTTTGAGCAGGAAGACCGCACTATCGCTCGCCGCTACGGCGGAACGGGCCTGGGCATGGCCATTACGAGCGCACTCGTCGAGCTGATGAACGGCGAGATCGTCGTCGATACCGAGCCCGGTCGCGGCTCAACGTTTTCGGCCTACATTCCACTGCGACTGGCCACGCCGGAGCAGATCGAGGACCTTAAACGTAAGGAGCAGACCCTCGAGACGGCGCGCGATTCCATTGACTCGTCGTTTACCTATCAGTTTGAGGGCAAGCGATTCCTGTTGGCCGAGGATAACGAAATCAATGCCATGATCGTGATTGAGTTGCTGGCAAGACGAGGCGCGGCGGTCGATCGTGCCGAAAACGGCCAGGCGGTCGTTGAGCGATTTCAGGGCATGCCCACGGGCACGTACGATGCGATCCTCATGGATATTCAGATGCCCGTGCTCAACGGCTGGGAAGCGGCCGAGCAGATACGAGGACTTAATCATGAGGATGCCGCCGTCATTCCCATCATTGCGCTTTCCGCCAATGACTACACCGAGGACGTTGAGCGCTCGCGCAGCGTGGGCATGAACGGACATGTGGGCAAGCCCATTGATCTGAACGTTTTGAAAGCACAGCTGGCGGCCGCGACGGCCGAGGCAGCTTACCGAGGAAATGAGTAACCGTGATCGTCGAACAGTCAAGCAGCATCATCAACGAAGTGAGCCGCGCCCTGCTGGGCAAGCACGATGTGATTGAGAAGGCTCTCATGGCCATCTATGCCGGCGGTCATATCCTGTTGGAGGATGTGCCCGGTACCGGCAAGACGACGCTGGCCCTGGCTCTTTCGCGTGCGCTGGGTCTGGACTTTAAGCGCGTGCAGTTTACGCCCGATACGCTGCCTTCGGACATAACGGGCTTTACGATGTTCGACCGCGACACCGGCACGTTTCGCTTTGTGTGGGGTGCCGTCAACTGCAACATGCTGCTGGGCGACGAGATCAACCGTACCAGCGCAAAGACGCAGTCGGCCCTGCTCGAGGTTATGGAAGAGCGCGCGGTGACTATCGACGGGCAGACACATCAGGTCCCGCGTCCCTTTGTGTGTATCGCAACCGAGAACCCGGTGGGCTCGGCCGGCACCCAGCCGCTGCCCGATAGCCAGCTCGACCGCTTTATGGTTCGCCTGTCTGTTGGCTATCCGTCGCGCCAGGACCAGATCGATATCCTCAAGGCACGTCGCTATGCCAATCCGCTCGACGACATTAAGCCCATGGTTGCCTGCGATGATCTGCTCGATATCCAAAACTACCTGGGCAATGTACAGGTTGCCGACACGGTGCTGGATTATATCGTCCGCCTGTGCGAGGAGACCCGTAATGACGATCTTGTCGAGCTGGGCGTGAGCCCCCGCGGCATTATCGCGCTCACCCGCATGGCGCGCGCCTGCGCATTGATTCGTGAGCGCGACTATGTGGTGCCCGAGGACGTGCGCGAGGTATTTAAGGCTGTTTGCGCCCACCGTCTCGTTTTACGCCCCCAGGCGCGTATTGAATCGATTGGCGCCGCCGACGTCCTCGACCGCATCCTCGCTGCCGTTCCCGCCCCGTCTATGGGTCAGGTTCGCGGCCGCTCGTAGCGGATCGTTTACCTTTTGCGCCCCACGTTACGCTCATGATTGCCAACAAGATTACCTATATCGTGTCCGTCGCGCTCCTGCTCGCCACGTTTGTGTTTACCGCCAATGCGGCTGCGCTCGCTGCTGCCGCGGCACTGATCGCCATGCCCGTGATCACGGTGGCGGCGTGCCGCTCGAGCGTTGCCCTGCTCAAGCTTGGCTTTGAGCTTCCCCGGTCGTGTATTGTAAACGCGCCTCTTGCATTGCGCATCACGTTGGATCGCCCGCTTATGTTTCGCGGTCGCGTTGAGTTGTCGTTTTCGGTATACAACCAGCTGACGGGAACGCGGACGGTCTGTCCCGTAAGCCTTGCCCCTGCGATGGGTCGGCCCGCTTTGTTTGAGCTGGAGCTCGATTCGACCGTCTGCGGTGCGCACACGATTACCCTTGACACCGCGCGCCTGGTCGATGAGATGGGCTTTATGTCGCTCGCTCTCGAGGACGCCGACTTCCACGGGTTGTTTACGGTCTATCCCGAGATACTCGATATTCAGGTTGATCCTCATCAGAGTTCTTCTGCCGGTTTAGAGGGTACGAGCTATGACCCCCATCGAAGCGGCCAAGACGCCTCCGAGGTCTTTGACGTGAGGCCCTATCACGAGGGCGATGCTGTTAAGTCGATCCACTGGAAGCTGTCGACACGCTTTGACGACGTGCTGGTGCGTGAGGCTTCGCGCCCCCAAGACCACGCTATTGGCGTCTTGTTTGGTGCGTTTGCGTGCCATTTTGAGCAGTCGAGCCGCTCAGAGGTTCTTTCTGCGGTGCTGGGTTTCACCGCGTCGATATCGCTGGCGCTTATGCGCCAGGGGTACCATCACGTGGTCGTGGCCGCCCCCGAAGGCCCCCTGTCCGCCTATCCCGTCGATGATCGACGTAGTTTTAATAAGATGCTTGACGCCTTGACGGCAACGCCGCTTGGCCCTGCCCATCCAACATCAAATGAGCAGTATGCCAGGCTTATGGCAGCAAAGGGCATTAGTAAAACGGTGCTGGTGACGGCGGGCGTCGATGAGCAGGTCTATATCGATTTGGGCCGTCTGACCGATCTGTCGGTGCTCCATGTGTCGGATTCGGTCGAGTCGTATAGCATCGAGCGCGGCGCCAACTACATCATCACCCATTGCCCGGTATCGAGCGACTCGGCCCGTATGAAGAGTCTGGAGCTCTAACATGGACTTTGTGACTCTTACCTCGACGGAGCGCGTCGCTTCGAATAGCCGCGTTGTTGCCGTGTTCCTGTCGGTGGCTCCCGCGGTTTTACTGTCTGCGGGCTTCTGCTGCACAATTGCTCGGTGTCTGAGTGCAACGTGCATGGGGGTCATGCTTGCCGTTGCCGTTGGCGTGGCTGTTGCGCTGAGCGTTTTGGATGTTTCGCTGGCGTCGAAAAAGACTTCCTTCTGGATTGCCTTGGCTGCGGCGTCCGTAGCGCTTTTATGCACGCTCTTGATTCCTTCGGCACGCTGGGGCTTCTATGCGTGCGTCAATACCGTTATCGCTCGCGTCAACTCGATCTGTGAGCTGTATATTCCATTGGTGGCAGACGCCGGTCTGCTGTGTGAAGCCGTGTCGCTGGCGGTGCTCGCCGGCATGTTTGCTGGCTCACTCGCCTGGCTTTTTGCCAACTTGAGCGTTTCGTGGCCCACGCTCTTAATCATCGTTATCTGCGGCTCGGCTTCCATGGCGCTGCAGCTTGGTGATTCTGCGATGTCTATGACGCTGGGCGTTGCGGGCTGGCTTGTCCAGTGCCGTGCTGACGAGTTGCGGGGCTCTACGGTAGGTTTGCCCCAGGTTCTATTTGGTCTTGGCGGCCTGTGCGTTGCATGCGGCGTTCTCTTTGCACTGACCGTTGCCCTTGTACAACCTCTTCCCGCGTTGTCCACCCTGTCGGCGTCTGCCGTCAGAGCAGTCCGGGGCGTTCGATTTGGGGACGATTCGCTGCCCGAGGGCGACCTTTCGCAAGCGGCGGACATGAACGAAGGCGAGTCCACGACGCTGTCGCTTGCCGCCAGCAAGACGCTCGGCGACGATCTGCTCATGAAGGGCTTTGTGGGCACGACGTTTGATGGCATGTCTTGGGGGCGCGGCGACTGGATGTCCTACGAGGGTGAATGGTCCGGCATGCGTGATTGGCTGCGCCAGAACGGTTTGACGGTAGCCGAGCAGCGCGCCGCGTTTGACGCCGAGGCCGAGCGCGAGGGTGGCGAGCCTGTCGAGGCGGTCGAGATTTCGGTCGATGCGTCGGGCGCCAACCGCAGATACACCTATGCTCCCTATACGCTGCGCTCGCTGGGCGGTACCGGTGCAATGTTGACGGCCTCGACGATGCTAAGCATGGACCTTTTGCCGTCTAAGGCGTATCGCGTGATTGTCGATAACGTGCCGGTGGATGACGTCATTGCAGATTCGAGCTGGCTGGCGTCCTCCAAGAGCGACTATGCAAAAAGCGAGCGGGTGTACGCCGCTTTTGTTCGCGATAATTACTTGGACGTTCGCGAAGAGGAGCGGGATGCCATCGATGCATACCTGTTCTCGAGCGACAGCTGGGATGCTGGGGCGACTGTTTCGGATACAGCCGTGATCAGTCGCGTGCGCACGATGTTGGCTTCGCTTGCGGGGCAGACGGATAACCCGCCAGCCTATACCGGGGCGATGTCGTTTGTCGCGTGGTTCTTGGGCACGGCGCACGAGGGCAACTCTGCTTACTTTGCCACGGCGGCGACGCTCGCGTTTCGATCTCAGGGAATTCCCGCACGCTATGTCGAGGGCTATCGGGCAACAGATGATCAGCTGACCGCTGCTGTTGGGGCAGGCGTGGCGCTCAACTTGACGGCTGCCGATGCGCACGCGTGGACCGAAATCTACCTTGACGGTCAGGGATGGACGCCCGTGGAGGTCACCCCTGGATACTATAGCCAGACGCTCGATGTCGATAAGATTATCGATGTGGGCGAGGCATGGAGCAACGGCGCCAACGATAAGACGCTCGATGTGGGCTCGGTCGCAGGACAGGCCGAGGATAAGCATCGCGAGGATGTGCCGGTAGTGTATAACATCCCCGTTGTGGCCAAAGTTGGGGTCGGTTTGATCGGCACGGCGATTGCCGCCCTGCTCGCTCTGTTTGCTCGCAGGTTTGTCTTGCGCGCTCGGCGCGCGCGGGCTATCGAGAGCGATGAGCAGGATATCTGCGTGCCGGCGCTCTATGGCTATCTTGCCCTTGTGATGAACCAAAGCGGTCTCGACGCCTTTGACGAGACCAAGCCGCTCGATTGCCTGGATGCCTTTGCTGCAGTGTTCCCCCAGATCGACCCGTGGGAATACCGTCGAGCGATTCGACTTCATCAAGCTTATGCGTTTGGTGGCCGCCAGCTTAAACCGAACGAGTTGCGCACGCTTCGACGTTTTACCGAACGCCTGCATCGGAGCATGCCGGCTCCGCAAACTGTTATTGAACGCTTCCGCCGCTACATGCTGCACGCGTTGTAGAGGGAGTAGGTCTACGTGTTTTCTAAATATCCTCAACATATGGCTTCGCACAAGAACGCGGCGTCGGCCAAACTAAAAGGCCCGCGGAATGCGTCCGCGCGCGTTCAGCATGCCGCCAAAAATATGTATCGCGCCAAGCCTTTGGCTGCAACGCGCGTTGTGGCGGCGGCGGTTTCGGTTGCTGCGGTCGGCGTATTTGGCACGGTCGCCTTTGAGTTGGCCCAGAGTAATCTGAGCTTCGATCCTTCGGGGTATATCGCTGCATACAGTCACGGTGACGCGGAGTCCGGCGAGGCGTATCGGATCAGTCCGCTCTCGACGGATGCCGAGGCAAATCGTCATGACGAGGATAGCGACAGCCGGGACACGAGCGCACGTGAGCAGCAGGCGCGGCTCGATAATGCGCAGGGACAGGTAAATCTGACGGGGCAAAGCGGCACGACCGCCTACAACGTTACCGGCAGCGCCGATGGAACGGGCGTAGGAGTTGCGGGTGGTTCGGGCAGCGGCGCGGGCGGCGCTGGCGGCTCGGGCGTGGGACAGAACGTCCCCGTCATTAATGGGGGTGGAGCGTCTGGCGGCAATGCCGGCGGCGGTGCGGGTGGAAACGGTTCGGGCGGCAACGGTGGTTCTGGCGGCTCGGCCACCTCAACGGCCAATTCCTACAAGTATCTTCTTGCGGACCCCGCGCCCCAAAAGGGTGCCCCCATGGGAGATACAACGTTCTTTACGCAGTTTAACGGTGCGGCCGGATTCATCGATCCCGTTAACGTGCAGATTTCACCCATGGAGGATGCAATCTACGATGGGCAGATGCTCGACGCCTGGACGCTGTTCTGCGCCATGGATGTCCACTGGAGTGACGACAAGGGCCTCTACTATCTTGCCTGCACCAAGGACGAGTTCGCCTCGTTTCCGTATCTCCGCATCGACTCGTGGACCAATGCCGCGGGCGAGCAGAATCCGGCGCTGTGCTCGAGCCAGCCGCTCACGGTAAGCGTCTCGCTGCGCTTGTCGCAGGATACGGCGTGGACGACGCGTGACGTTACCATCCAACCGGCGCGGTCGCGCCTGTTTGTGGTCGGCCAGCCCGATTCGATGGGCCAGCGAAGCGTGATTTGGAGCACGCTGAGCTCCAAGGAGAACCTGCTGGGTGTCAACACACAAGAAGCCTTTATGAAGCAGGCGGGCCATGTCGATTCGGAGGGCTACCTCAATGCCTTGTTGCTGGGGTGGCGCGAGAACGAGGCGGCCGTCCCGTATTTCTACACGCTGACACCCGGTCGCCATGTGGTGGTTCCCGGCGACGTCGTGTCCATCGACCCCGCCTACAAGGTGCGTTTTCAGGGTTATGCTCTCGACGAGGACTATCGCTTTGACGACGACCCTACCAGCCTCAATAACTCACGCCTGCAGACGCTTGTCGATGTGGATGAGTCGGTCGTGTCGGTCGATGGCGGGGGCGAGACGCTCAGCGTTCCGCAGGGTGTGCAGGCGGTCGACGCCTATACCGACAGTCGTCAGCGTGAAGTCTTTACGTGGCAGGTCAACAATCTAGAGCTACCGTCCTCGGTGTACTACGTCAACGTCAATGCGGGCTTTCAAGTGCTCGATGCCTACCGTGTCGCGTCGGATAACCCCGTCTATGCCGCAACGGATGAGGGTGTCTTGACCTCTCGCGATGGCAAGGAGTATCTGGGCGTTCCCTACCATACGCGCGAGCTCGATGTTCCCGCCGATATTGCCCATGTCGTCATTCCCGATCGCAATAAGCTCGATCGTATTGTTCTGCACGCGTCCAAAGAGGGCGAGTTGCCCCAGATTGACGTGAGCAATCTGCAGGACTGCACCCTGGTCGTCGACGATGCCGCGCTGCTCGATTTTATTACCGAGCACGCGGACGAACTAGAGAATGCCTACGGCGTATACGTGTCGCCCGCGACCAACCCCAGTGTCCAGCTCACGTACTCACAGGGGCTGGTGTACAACATTAATTCGCAGCTCAAAAGCGACCTGTGCTATGTGCTCGATACGGGTTCCAATATTGCCCTGGTGCAGATTTCCAACACCATCAAGAAGGGTGCCTTTGCGGGCAACACTTCGGTGGACACGCTGGTACTCATGCCGTGGTTTGACGATAAGGTGACGCTCGAGGACGGCAGTCTTGAGGGCGGTTCCGTGCGGACCATCGTGTGCGCAACCGATGAGCAGGTCGCGTATGTCGAACAGCGCAAGGCTGCCGCCGGTGCACCCGATGCGCGCGTGATTAAGATGAGCCTGTCTCAAGACGGATACTTGTATTATGCCAACGCCGACAAGACGATTTTGCTGTCCGCTGCAGGCGATGAGGATGGCAACCTGTCCGCGACCTTTGACGGCACCTTGCTTGCGGATGGCGGCAAGCAGCTCCAAGTAGATTCCATCGCACCGTATGCTTTCTCGGGCGATGCGGAGCTCAGGTTTGTCAATCTGGGCGAGAAGACGAGTGCCATCGGCCGTAACGCGTTTGAGAACTGCCAAAACCTTCAAGGTGTGTTTATCGGCACGCCCGATAGCATTGAGGTGGGTGCCGATGTCTTTAAGGGCTGCACGGGCCTGGGCTTTGTGGCGTCGCGTGCTAAAAAGGCTGTCTTTGCCACGACCGAGAATCCCAATCCGGCCGGCTGCACCTGGTATGCGCCCGATGGCGAGCTGCAGGGCTACGACAGCCGCTTTGTCACTGTCGACGGCATTTACGATTTTGCTTGCGATGCCCAAAGCGACGACGCGCCCCTTCTCTACGGCTATTACGATGGCGACGAGGAAGGCAAGCCAAGCATCCTGCTCGGTGCGCCCTCGATGCTCAACGGTACGATTGAGCTGCTGCCGAGTACGATTGAGATCTTTGGCGGCTATTCCTTGTCTGGCGCCAAGGACCTGCCTGGTGCCTTTGAGGGGACCGGAGGCGCGTGGGATGTCGATTGGGCTTCGGCTCCCAATCTGGCATATATCGATCGCTATGCCTTCAGGAATTCCGGCATCGCCGGCGACCTGAACATCGATCTTCCCGATAACGATATCTACGTCGGCGTGTCGGCGTTCGAAGGCTGTACGAATCTTGTCTCGGCGTCTGTGCACGCGGCAACGATCGAAATCAGCGACCAGGCATTCATGGACTGCCCGAGGCTCGCGAGTGCATCGTTTGTGGCGGATACCAATGGCGACTACGACGCAGCTACGGGTGCGGGCTCTCGAAACTACCTGGCGTCATCGGTGTTTGGCAATGATGCCGCCTTTACGAACTTGACCGTCGGTACCGGTATTGCAACGCTGGGCTATCCATCGCCGGGTGTGGGTTTCTTCTTGGACGGCGCAACCGATGTCCAAGAGGAGGCCAGCCGCATTCACCTGTCGTTGCCCAGCGGCATGGAGCAGGACTACCTCAATGCATGGGTCTACGGACTCATTGGCTACGACGACTACGACACGTATTATGGCGTTGTGGAATTTGGCATGCTCTCCGATTGGTTCATGGGGGAGGGCCCGGAGCCGACGACCGAAGCGGTTAGGGCGCAGATGGCTCAGAACCTATTGGAGCCCGAGAATCGCCTGCGAACCATGATGGGGCTGCCGTTGGTCGAGGCTTCTACGGTAATACAGGCGGGTGGCGATGCGGCCGAGAGCCATGAATGGGAGATGGAGGACAACGGTGACGGTACTGCCACGCTGGTCTCGGCGCCGTCCGATATCGAGCGTGCCGATCTGGCGAGCGTGTTGACGGGGCCAACCGTAATCGACTCGAACGCCTTCTCGCACTGCTCGAACCTCATCGAGATTGAGCTGTGCGATAAGGTGGTCGGCATCCAGAGCGGTGCGTTTGCGGGCTGCAGCGGCGTGACGGTGACGCTGCCTACTGGCTGTCTGCTGCCGGAGTTGCTGGGCGGGATGGAGAGCATGCCGTTCTCGTTTGGCGGCAACGTGGCGCTCAATATTGCCGAGGCCGATCGCGAGCCGCTGCTCAAGACGTGGTCTCGTCAGATGGTGGGGGTTGCCACAGACGACGAGGAGGCCGACTACGTTGAGAGCAAGTGGTTCGGCAACGTCAACATGGATACGTTTGAGTCGCCGACGTTCGATGTGCTCAATAAGGCCGTAAATGAGCCCATCATGGAGTGTGAGAATTGCCTGCGCTCGCTGATGGGCATGGAGGCCATAAGCGATATCGGCGAGCTCGGCGACCCCATTGATATCAAAAAGTATCCGCAATATTGGATCGCCGGCTAGGCAGGTTATGAAGCGAGGCAGCCCCAGTCGATGGGGCTGCTGCCGTTTTGCTCGAGCAATTCATTGGCTGCCGAGAAGGGACGCGACCCCATAAAAGCGGGGAGTTCTGCCGTGGCGCGGTTGGCCGAAAGCGGCGAGGGGTGCGTGGAGGCAAGGCAGAACTTGCCGCCCGCCTTGCCCGCGCCGGTCGCGGCGAGCTTGCCCTCGACCATCTGCTGGGCAAAGCGGCCCCATGCCAAAAAGACGACCGGCTGGGGCAGCTGGCAGCAGCGCTCGATAACGTAGTCGGTGAGCGTGTTCCAGCCCAGCTTGGCGTGCGAGTTTGCGGCATGCTCGCGCACGGTGAGCGTCGTGTTGAGGAGTAGGACGCCCTGTTGTGCCCAGGGAGTCAGGTCTCCCGTGGCGGGGATGGGGCAGTCCAGATCGGCCTTGAGCTCCTTATAGATGTTGCGCAGGCTCGGCGGCAACTTGGTTTGCGTCGCGGGGACCGAAAACGACAGCCCCATGGCCTGATTGGGTCCGTGATAGGGGTCTTGACCCAAGATGACAACCTTGACCTGGTCGGCCGGTGTGTAGGCAAGGGCATTGAGGATATCGTCTTGTGCCGGGTAAATGGTCTGCTCGGCACGCAGAAGGGCGATGCGCTTGAGCAGCTGGTTCGTCGTGTCACGTACCGGCTGCGGCGCATCGCCCAACCAAGTTGCTATGTTGCGGTCGCGCGTTGCGGTGTCCATGGAGCTCCTTTATGCCAGATGCTATGTCGGCATCTATTGTAAAGGCGCACCGGTTACCTGTATGCCGCGGCTGCACAAGGAGTGGGGCCTACGAGACGTGCTCGGGCGCTCCTGCCATGCGAGCCTGTCCATGTGCGCGAAGGCGCGGAAGCTCGACGGTTGCCACCATAACGCCAGTGAGGATAAGGGCGGCGCCAAAGAAGGCGATGGGGCTCAGGACCTCGCCGACCAGGAAGAACGAGAAGACGGCAGAGCAGACCGGCTCGAGCGAGAAGGCGAAGCCGGTGGTCTCGGCAGGTACGTGGGGCTGGACGAGCGTCTGGGTGATAAAGCCGTAGGCAGAGCAGATGAGTGCGAGCGCAACGACAACGACGATCTCGTTGGGCGTGCTGGGGAGCGTGAAACCGCCAAAGGTGCATGCGGCGATGCCCGAGAACAGGCCACCGAAGCCCAGCTGCCAAACACCCAGGGCCAGCGGGTCGACATCTTCGACAAAGCGCTTCGCCACAATGATATGGCTGGCATAGATAAAGGCCGAGAGCAGCATGACCATCGCACCGGGATTCAGGCTGGTAAAGTCGGCGCCCGAGAGCAGCAGCATGCCGCAGGTGACGATGGCGGTGCCGATGAGCACCTTGCGCTCGGGGGCGCGACGCAGCAGGGCTGCGTTGGCAAACGGCACGATCACGACCGTCAGGCTCTGCAAAAAGCCAGCGGTGGAGGCAGAGGTAAGGCTGGAGCCCAAGCACATGCAGGTGAGCTCGGCTGCCATGATGGCGCCGATGATGGCGGAGCGAACCATCACGTCACGGTTGATGCGAAACGCGTGCTTGTGGAAGAGCAGCAGACAGGCCGCAAAGGCGATGATGCAGCGCAGCGCAACAATGCTCGTGGCGTTCATGCTGTCCATGCCGATCTTCATGAGGGGGTACGAAAAGCCCCATGCGACGGGAACGGAAAATGAGAGCGCGATTGCTTTTTTGCGATCCATGGGACTCCTTTTGTTACAGAACGGTTTCGCAAAAAGGATTCTGCTCCCAGATATGGATGTAGTAAAGCGAATGTATCTTCAGTATGATTAAGAAATACTAATGTTGGAAGAAAAAGCCCTGGCAAAACGTTTTACGGCTACACTGATGTGGAGGCACGATGGCATCGCGGTATCAGATTGTATGTATGGTGGTCGATTGCGGCAGCCTGAAGGGCGCGGCCGACGAGCTGGGCTATACGCAAAGTGCGGTAAGCCAGGCCGTCAAGGCGCTCGAGCGCGAGCTGGGCACCACGATTATCGAGCGCGGCAAGCAGGGTGTCTCGCTTACGCGCGACGGTAAACAGTATCTTCCGTATCTGCGCCAGATCGTAACTGCCGAGGCCGAGCTCGAGGGCAAGCGCCAGGAGTTGCTGGGACTCTCCTCGACCGATATTCGTATTGCGACGTTTACCAACGTGAGCCGTACCGTGTTGCCGCGCGTGATTCGCGACTTTGGGGCCCTGCACCCGGGCGTGCGCTTTGCCCTCAAGCAGGGCGATTACACGCGCAACGCCCAGTGGGTGCACGATGGCGTGGTTGACTTTTGCTTTACGGCGCGCGGATTTACCGCGGGGCTCCAGAAGCGCGTGGTCTATCACGACGAGTTGGTGGCGCTGCTGCCGACCGCGCATCCGCTGACGGCAAAGGAAAAGGTGACGCTCGCCGACCTGGCGTCCGAGCCGTTTGTGCTGCTGGATGAGGGCGAACAGAGTCTGGTGCTCGATGCCTTTGCCGCGCACGGGCTGTCGCCGCATGTGACGAGTGAGGTCACCGACGACTACACCATTATGGCGATGGTGGAGGAAGGCCTTGGCGTGAGCATGCTCTACCGTCGTACGGTCGAGGGCATGAAGGCCGATATCTGCGTGCGCCCCATCGTGCACGCTCCCTCGCGCGACGTGGTGGCAGCCTGGCGCAGCTGGGACACCATGCCTATCGCCACGAGGCGCTTTATCGACTATATGAGCTCGCATATTGTCAATTAATGACTGACGTGACGTTGGGCGCGGTGTTTAGCGGGCTGTTGCTTTGACTTGGGCGGCGCGATAGGTGCGTGCCGGGTGGCAGAGTAGTACCGCCACGACCATAAAGAACGCCGTGGTGCCCAGGCTGATGGGGTAGACCATCATGATGTTCGCAAAGGTGCGGAAGTGCGGGAACACGCAGAATACCCAATAGAAGCGAATGCCGCAGACGCAGATCATGGTGATGAGGGCGGGCATAAGCGAGATGCCAAAGCCGCGTAGGTAACCGGACATGTTTTCGTAGAACATGCTAAAGGCGTATGCCGGGAAGATCGAGCACACGCGGATATAGCCGATCGAGACGATGTTGGGATCGCTGTTAAAGAGCGCCAGGATCTCGCGTCCCAGACCGACGATGATGACGATGGTGGTGAGCGCGACGATGCCGCCTTCGACCAGGCAGACCTTGAGCGTCTTGGTGCAGCGGTCGATCTGGCGAGCGCCGTGGTTTTGTCCCACAAAGGTGGTGCAGGCCTGGCTAAAGCTGTTGAGCAGGTTGTAGCACACGTACTCCAGGCTCATGGCGGCGCTCGATGCCGCCATGACCTCGGTGCCCAGGCTGTTGATGGCAGACTGGATGATGATGTTGGCGACGGCGAAGACGGCGCTTTGGATGCCGGCGGGCAGGCCGATCTTGACGATGCGCTTGAGGGCGACGGGGTCTAAGCCTAAGTCGCGTGGGGTGACGCGGACGACAGAGTCGGTCTTGAGCAGGCGGATAAAGAGCGTAGCGGCGCTGACGGTGTAGGCGATGGCGGTGGCGATGGCGACGCCCGCGACGCCCCAGTGGAGCACGGGGACAAAGATGAGGTCCAGGCCGATGTTGAGGATGGTGGACACGGCAAGCGCCTGCAGCGGCATGCGGGTGATGCCGACGGAGCGGAAGATCGCGGCCTCAAAGTTGTAGAGCAAGATAGAGGGCATGCTGAGCAAAAAGACGCGCAGATAGAGCGCGGCGAGCGGCATGGTTTCGGCGGGAACGTTGAGCGCGGCGAGCATGGGCTCGGCAAAGATCTCGCCCAGTGCGATGACGACAAAGCCCACGAGTGCCATTAAAATCGAGGTATGGACGGCGCGTTTGACCATGTTCTGATCGTTGCGACCGATAGCGTTGGCGATGACAACGTTGGAGCCAAGCGACAGGCCAATAAACAGGTTGAGCATAAGACTGGTAAGCGGAACATTGGAGCCGACCGCCGCCATGGCGAGGGTTCCCTGGTCGCCCGAGAAGTTACCGATGATGACCGTGGCGATGAGGTTCGACAGCTGCTCAAGGATGCTCGTGGCGGCGACGGGAAAGGCGAACAGGGGAATATTGCGCCACAGCGAGCCGGTGGTCATGTCAATGTGCTTGGACGCGGTATCAGTCATACGCTCTCAATCTCTAACATGCTCATTCGTGCTTATTTGCGCAGACGATGATACTCCTAATGCATCCAGTCGGCACTTAGGGACGTTCCTTTTCTGCCGGCAGCTGGGGACACTCCTTCAGACTAGTCATTGGGGACGTTCTTAAATGACTAGTCGAACAAGAACGTCCCCAATGACTAGGTGGGGGAGGCGTGCGACAATGGTGGGCGTTGTGTTGTCCGCGCTAAGGAGTTGCCATGTTGTTGTGTCCCGTTTGCCATGAGCCGTTGGTGGACGATGAGCGCGGTGCTGCATGCGCGGGCGGACATCGGTTTGACCGTGCGCGCGAGGGCTATCTGTATCTGCTGCGCTCGTCCAAGAGCGGCGACTCCATGGGCGATCCCAAGTCGCAGGCGCGCAGCCGTCGTGACTTTCTAAACCGCGGCTACTATGCGCCGTTGCGTGATGCGATGGTCGAGCTGGTGCGCGATCGGGTGTCTGGGCATGCGGCGTCTGCGGGCGGTCCCATGACCTTGCTCGATATCTGCTGTGGCGAGGGCTACTACACCAGCGCCATGGGTGCGGTGCCGGGCGTGGATGCTTACGGATTCGACTTGGGCAAAGAGATGGTGCGCCTGGCTGCCAAGCGCGGCGATGCGACCTACTTCGTGGCCAACATGAAGGACATCCCCGTGGCTGATGGTGCCTTCGATATGGTGACCGAGCTCTTTGCTCCCTTTAACGAGCGTGAGTTTGCCCGCGTGCTGGCACCCGAGGGCTCGCTCTACACCGTGGTGCCGGGCGCTCGGCATCTCTTTGGGCTCAAGGAGGTGCTCTACGACACGCCATATCTCAACGATGAGAAGCTGCCGAAGACGACCGAGCTCGAGTTGGTGGGAACGCAACGGGTATCTGCGAACATTACGCTCCAGACACAGGCCGACATCGAGGCGGTGTTCCAGATGACGCCGTACTACTACCGCACGCGCCCTGCCGACAAAGAGCGCCTGGCAAACCTGGACACCCTTCAGACCGATATCGACTTCATCATCGCCGAGTACCGCCACAGCTAACAACCTGCCAAAAAGGGACAGGTTTATTTTGGCAGGTTTTATCTGGGCAAATGTAAAGGGCCGACCGCGTTGCTGCGCGATCGGCCCTTGTTGGTTGCTTGGATGTAGGGGGGCAGTGGAAGGCGGGAGTCTACAGGCGGTCCTTGTTCTCGGCCTTAATGTCGTGTGCCTGCTGAATAAAGAACAGGTCGTACACCACGATGACAAAGGCGCCAAAGTTGATGGCGTCGCCGCCAAACGCGGGAAGCGTGAGCACGGCCTGCGCAATCGTGGCGATTGCGGCGACGATGCCGAGCTTAAACGCACCATCCACCTGCGAAGGCTTGTTGGCGCCCTTGATGCCCGCAACACCTGCGGCAAGATCGACAAGACCCTTGATGACAAGTACGGCCGCGGCGAGCATGGCGTTCGGCCCGTACGTGGAATCGAGACTGCCTCGGGCGATGCCGACGCCGGCGATGACGAGGCTGGCGATGCCCAAAACAAAGTAAATGAGGGCAAGGATTTTGAGTGTCTTGCGAGCGTAGCTCATGGCTGGATCCTTTCGATACGAGTACGGCCGATCTGGCGTACCCCCTGTGCTGCACATATGGTGAAGCACATTGTAGTTCAACGCGGCGGCGCATGCGTCTGAAAGCGCTTTAGGCCTGCGCACCTCAACCTTTCAAAAAGGAAAGCTGGACGTAAGTCAAATCGATGGCAGCTCATGTGCGGCGCTGCGATGATGAGGATGTAACAAGGAGTTGGTCTAAGGAGGAGCCATGATGTACGGAACAGGGCAGGCGCGCGAGCCGCGATCGTTGGGAAGGCGCATGAGCGATTCTGTGATCGCTGCCGTGTGCACGGGATTGATGGCGGTGCTTTGCATTGGGATGCTGTGGGCCATGTCGCATGTGGGACAATAGCGGACGATTGGGTGCCGACACATGCGGCGCTCACGTATCCGCTTTGCTTGCTAAGGAGTACCCATGGGCGTCGTCGATCCCTTTTCTGTTGCTCGGGCCGCGGGGCTTGAGCTGATCGGGAAGCCCGAGGGCCTCACGCTCACCGACGGTGCGATGGAGTTGCGTGCCGATTTTGGCCGCATGCTTCCACGGCTCAAGCAGGGCCGTCTGCAGCAAGAGCTACTGGTGAAGGCCGCGCGCACAAAAGGCATCGAGCGGCCATGGGCGATTGACGCCACGGCAGGCTTTGGCGAGGATTCGCTGCTGCTGGCGGCAGCGGGCTTTACCGTCGATCTGTATGAACAGGACTGCGTGATCGCGGCGCTGCTCCAGGATGCCCTGGATCGCGCGGCAGATGATTCGGCGCTTGCGGCCGCCGTGGCGCGCATGCACTTACATGCGGGCGAGGACAGCATTGCCGGCCTTCGCCATACAGCTGAGCTGATCGGGCAGGGCGAGCTTGCCGCTCCCGACGTGGTGTATCTGGACCCCATGTTTCCCGAGCGCACCAAGAGCGCGGCGGTGAAAAAGAAGTTCCAACTCTTGCACCATTTGGAACAGCCGTGTGCCGATGAGGAGACGCTGGTTAAAGCTGCGCTTGCGGCGCGCCCGCGCAAGGTCGTTATCAAGCGGCCGGTAAAGGGACCGCTGCTTGCCGGCGTTAAGCCGAGCTATCAACTTGCGGGCAAGGCCGTTCGTTACGATATTTTGGTGCCGCCGCGCCCGTAGCTTGCGCGCGATAGCTGGCGCTCCGTCAGTGCCGTGCCGAAGTGGCGCCTATTTCCAAGGGTGCGACGTCAGGTGCCATCCGCCGCAGTATTCGCATTTGTAGCAGGCCAAACCGCGCCGTCCGCGGTTTTCGCAGTCGGCCATAACTGCCTCGGCCTCGGCGCGCGTGTCGTAACGGTTTTTGCGCTCGCACGACTTGTAGCGCCAGGCTTCATCGCGCTCGGCGTCTAGTGCGTCGCGGCGCACGTCTTCGCGTGCAAACAGGTCGCTCATATCGCCGCCCGTGGCAGCGCCTAAAAACTCGCTTTTGGCTTTTGACCAGGCGGCTCGCTTTTTGCTACCCATCTGCTTCGCGCCCTTCTCAAAACGTTGGTATCATTGCTCAATCAAAGTGATACCAATAAACGTGAGGTCGCCGCGTGATGATCAGAAAAACCCTCGATACCGACATTCCCGCCGTCATGGCTATCTATGACGCGGCCCGCGCCTTTATGCGTGCGCATGGCAACGCCACGCAGTGGCCCGAGGGCACGCCTTCTGCCGAGCAGCTGGCTGCCGATATCGCCGCCGGTGGCAGCTATGTGTGCGAAGTCGACGGTCGCGTGGTGGCGACGTTTGCCTTTTTGCCGGGCCCGGACGAGTGCTACGACGTCATCGAGGACGGCCAGTGGCGTAGCGACACTCCGTACGCCGTACTGCACCGCGTGGCGTCCGACGGCACCGTGCACGGTATCGCGGCTGCGATGTTTGCCTTTGCCAAGGAGCGCGCCGACCATCTGCGTATCGATACGCACGCGGACAACCTGCCCATGCAGGGCGCGAGCATGAAGGCGGGGTTCGAGCGCGCCGGCGTCGTGTATGTGTCGGACGGCACGCCGCGCGTCGCGTTCGATTGGCTGCGCGAGGCATAAGGGCCGAGTCACATACCAGCGTTTCATCGAAATGAAAATGGCCCCGCGTGGGGCCATTTTTGGTAAAACGCGTCGTTGTGGGACTCGCATTGTTACCGCCCCAGATGAGACCGGGCAGACAAAAGGGGAGGTGCCGGCTTTCGTAAGGCGCGAACCTACGAAAATCGCCGCGCGGCAACGCGGGGCGATGAGCTCGGTCGGGGGATAGGGCCCGCTTCGCCCGCCGGCCCGTAAATTGTATCATCCAGTGTGGAACGAGGGTGCCCGTTGCCACGTGCGATGGGCTTGCAATAAGAGGAGAGCCATGTCGAAGCAAGCGGTCGTTGGAATCTTGGCGCATGTCGATGCCGGCAAGACTACGCTGGCCGAGGCCATGCTGTTCAATGCGGGTCGCATTCGCAAGCGCGGCCGTGTGGACGACGGCGACTCGCACCTGGATACCAGCGCTATCGAACGCGAGCGCGGCATCACGATTTTCTCGTCGCAGGCCGTGCTCGACCACGGAGATGTCCACGTCATGCTTGTGGACGCCCCCGGTCACGTGGATTTTTCGGCCGAGGCAGAGCGCACATTGCGCGCGCTCGACTACGCGATTTTGGTTGTGGGCGCCAACGATGGCGTGCAGGGACACACCGAAACCTTGTGGCGCCTGCTTGCGCGCTATGACATCCCGACGTTTGTCTTTATCAACAAAATCGATTTGGAGAATCCCGGCCGCGATGTTTTACTGACGCAACTTGGGCAGCGTCTTTCCGAGGGCTGTCTGGATGCCAACGAACTGCTGACGGGCGGTGCCGCTTGGGAGGACGCTGCCGCGTTGGACGAGGCAGCCCTCGAGGAGTTTCTTGAGACGGGCGAGCTTTCTGTCGCAACGCTGTCGCGCATGGTTGCCGAGCGCAGGCTCTTTCCTTGCTTTGCCGGCTCGGCGCTTAAGGACCAGGGCGTGGGCGAGCTGCTGGATGGCATGTGCGCGCTGATGCGTGAACAGGCGTGGCTCCCGGAGTTTGCCGCGCGCGTCTATCGTGTCAGCCGCGGGGATCGTGGCGAGCGCTTGGCTTGGGTTAAAGTGACCGGCGGCACGCTGCGCGCAAAACAGATGATCAGCGGGCATTCCAGTGCCGAGGCGTGGGAACAGAAGGTCGATCAGGTACGCATCTATAACGGCGAGAAGTATGAGCTTGCCCAAGAAGTTGCTGCTGGCGGTATTTGCGCCGTGACGGGTCTTGCGCACGTTCGCCCAGGGGACGCCCTGGGCACGGAGCCCGCGGGCGATGCGCCCGTCATCGCTCCGGTCCTCACCTATACGGTGCTGCCGGGCGAACACGACGTTCATGCGGTGTTTAAAGCGCTGAGTGAGTTGGCGGACGAAGATCCCATGCTCGGCGTAAGCTGGAATACGCATCTTGAGCAGATCCATTTGCAGTTGATGGGCGCCGTGCAACTCGAGGTCGTGCAGCGGGTGTTGGCCGATCGCTTTGGCCTTTCGGTTGCGTTTGAGCCCGGCGGCATTCTCTATAAGGAGACTATTTCGCGGCCGGTCGAGGGCGTGGGCCACTTTGAGCCGCTGCGCCACTATGCCGAGGTGCATCTGCGCCTGGAGCCGTTGCCGGCGGGTTCGGGTGTGCAGTTTGGCACCGTGACCTCGACCGACGAGCTCGATCTTAACTGGCAGCGTTTGGCACTCACCAACGCTATGGAGCGCGACCACCTGGGCGTGCTGACGGGCTCGCCCATCACCGATGTGCGCATTACGCTCACGGGCGGCCGCGCGCATGCCAAACACACCGAGGGCGGCGATTTTCGCCAGGCCACGTATCGCGCGATTCGCCAGGGTTTGATGCAGGCGCGCGAGGTCGGCGCAGACGTGTTGCTGGAGCCGTGGTACCACTTTGAGCTCGAGGTGCCGGGGGAGTGCGTGGGCCGGGCGTTGTCAGATGCCACACGCATGGGTGCCGAGTACGAGCCGCCGACGATGGCGGGAGACCGAGCGAAGCTTGTGGGTCGCGTGCCGGCATCCGAGGTGCAGGATTACGCGCTGGAGGTGGCTGCCTACACGAGCGGGCGCGGTCATCTGTACCTGGAGTTCGCCGGTTATGCGGCTTGCCATGATGGCGAGCGCGTAATCGAGGCTGCCGCCTACGAGCCCGAGGCCGATCTGCCCAACACGCCCGACTCGGTCTTTTGCTCTCATGGCGCCGGCTACACGGTCAAATGGTATGACGTGCCCGCCGCAGCGCACGTAAAGATCGATCCCGTCACCTTCCGTCCCTGGCGAGCAGCAGACGCCGAGTTTTTCGGCCACATGTGACAAAGGGACAGCCCCTTTGTCACATGCTATTGGTATAACTCAGTATAAGTTGGTATAACTGTTACCAGGGTTTGCCAATCCGAGGAGGCCGATATGAATCCAAATCCCTTTAAGCCCACAGCTGGTAAGCGGCCTCCGATACTCATCGGTCGCGAGTCGGTCATCGAAGATTTTGAGGAAGGGCTCGACAACGGCGCCGGAGCGCCGGGCAGGCTCATGCTCATTACGGGAAACCGCGGCTGTGGCAAAACGGTTCTCCTGCGGGAGCTGCAACGTCTAGCCAGCGAGCGCGGATGGGCGGTTGTCTCCGATTCCGCTTCGCTTGGTTTGTGCGACCGCTTGGCCGACGCGCTTCGCTCGAATAAACCCGTTGTGACGTCAATGGAGTTTGGGCCGTCGTTTGGCCGGATGTCGGTCGAGGCGGCGCGGGCAAAAGGCGAGACATTGCGAGGGCTGGTCAACGAGCGTCTCAAGAAGCTCGGTCCGGGCAAGGGCGTCTTGTTTGCGATTGACGAGGCACAATCGGTGTCTATCGAGGAACTGGCGGCTCTTGCCGTCCTCTATCAGCAGGTGCTCGGAGACCAGGATGCCACGGGCTTGCCCGATAGCGACCAGCGCGGTCTTGCGCTGGCGTTCGCCGGCTTGCCCAGTATGGTTGACGATCTGCTCGAAGAGCCGAGCGTGACGTTTTTGCGGCGTGCCCAGCAGCGTACGTTGGGGGCAATATCTTTGCCCAAAGTGCGCGATTCGTATATCCAGACGGTCAAAGACGCTGGTCTTTACGTTGACGCGGAGACGGCGGACCTTGCGGCGCGCAAGAGCATGGGGCATCCCTATATGGTTCAGCTGGTGGGCTATTACATGTGGCGGTCTGCTGTCCGGCGTGGCTCGCAGGTCATCGAAAGGCGCGATGTCGAGAATGGCCATGCGGATGCCGTCTCCGAGTTCTACGAAGCGGTTGACGCACCTCTGTATTACGGTCTGCGCAGCCCTCAGCGCCTCTTTATCGAGGCTATGGCGGTTGACGAGGACAAGCCGACGCGCACGGCGGATATCATTGAGCGCTGCGACCGTACCCAGAGCTGGGCGAGTAAATATCGCGCAAGCCTGATTCGCGAGCGCGTCATCGAGGCCGCCGGATACGGCCTTGTGCGGTTTACCGTGCCCATGCTGGGCGAGTATATCCGCGACCGCGTTTTATGGCATGAGTAGGGTGATAAAGGTGACGGAACAGAAGATGAGCCCGCAGGCTATCGAGGTGCGCGGTGCACGTGTTCACAATCTCAAGGACATCGATATCGATATTCCGCTGGGGAGGCTCGTGGGCATTGCCGGCGTGTCGGGCTCGGGCAAGAGCTCGCTGGCGCTGGGAGTTCTTTATGCCGAGGGCTCGCGCCGTTACCTGGAGGCGCTCAGCACCTATACTCGACGTCGCCTGACGCAGGCCGAGCACGCCCAGGTGGACGAGGTATTGCACGTACCGGCGGCACTCGCGTTGCATCAGCGTCCCAGTGTGCCAGGCGTGCGCTCGACCTTTGGTACCATGACCGAGCTCAACAACAGTCTGCGTTTGCTCTTTAGCCGCTGTGCCCATCACGTGTGCCCACATTGCGGGGCGCGTGTGGAGCCGAGCCTTAACGTGGCTGCGGGCCTGTCGCTCACGTGCCCCGCATGCGGCCGCGAGTTCTACGCGCCGAGTGCCGAGGACCTTGCCTTTAACAGCGGCGGTGCGTGCCCTACCTGCGGCGGCACCGGTGTCATGCGCGAGGTGGACGAAGCGAGCCTGGTGCCCGACGAGTCAAAGACCATCAACGAAGGCGCGGTGCTTCCCTGGGGTACGCTCATGTGGGATCTGATGAAGCAGGTAGCCGGCGAGATGGGCGTGCGCACCGACGTGCCGTTTAACCAGCTCACGCCTCAAGAGCGCGACATCGTGTTCCACGGTCCGGCGGTTAAAAAGCACATTCTCTACGTTCCCAAAAACGGCGAGGGCGCCACGCCGCTCGATTTTACCTATTACAACGCTGTCTATACCGTCGAGAATGCGCTCGCCAAGGTTAAGGACGACAAGGGCCTCAAGCGCGTGGCGCGCTTTTTGCGCGAGGGGCCATGCCGTGACTGTGGCGGCACGCGTCTCTCCGAGGCCGCACGCCATCCCCAGGTGCGCGGTATCAATCTGGCGCAGGCCGCGGCTATGACGCTGGGTGAGGCGATTGAGTGGGTGCGCGGGGTGCCCGCATCCTTGCCGGCCGAGATGCAGCCCATGGCGACGGATATCTGCGATTCGTTTTTGAGCACGGCCCGTCGACTGGTCGATCTGGGCCTCGATTACCTTTCACTCGACCGCGCCGGTGCCACGCTCTCCACGGGCGAGCGTCAGCGCGTGCAGCTCGCCCGCGTGGTGCGTAACCGATCGACGGGCGTGCTCTATGTGCTGGACGAGCCCTCGATTGGCTTGCATCCTGCCAATGTCGACGGCCTGGTAGGCGTGATGCGCGATTTGGTGGATGACGGCAACACCGTGGTCGTTGTCGACCACGACACGCGCGTACTGGCGGAAGCCGACTATCTGGTCGAGATGGGCCCCGTTGCCGGAGCAGGCGGCGGCAATGTGATCGCCGCGGGCGCGGTAGGCGAGGTCGAAGAATCGCAGGGCAGCCGCATCGCCCCATTTTTGCGCTCGGAGCCTGAGCGCTTGCGTCCGCAGGTGCCTGACGACGAAATGTTTGACCGGGGCCATATCCGCATGGCGACCGATGCCATCCATACCGTCAAACCGCTCGAAGTCGATATACCGCGCGGTCGCCTTGTCGCGGTGACGGGCGTTTCGGGTTCGGGTAAGACGACGTTGGTGCTCGAGACACTCATCCCGGCACTTAAGGCGCAGGCAGCCAGCGAGCGCCTGCCAAAACACGTGCGTTGGGTCGATGCCGAGGGCATTGCACGTGCCAACCTGATAGACGCCACGCCCATCGGTGCCAACGTGCGTTCGACGGTAGCGACTTATGCCGACATCCATGATGAACTGCGTCGCGCCTTCGCCCGTACGCCCGAGGCCAAGGCAGCCGGCTACAAGGCAGGCGCCTTTAGCTACAACACCGGCGCCTTGCGCTGCCCTACGTGCGATGGCACGGGTTCGATATCGCTCGACGTGCAGTTTTTGCCCGACGTCGAGATCGTCTGCCCGGCATGTCGCGGCTCACGTTATGCAGACGCGGCTTCGCATATCCATCGCGAGGGCAAGGACGGGAGCTTACTGACGTTGCCGCAGCTCATGGACATGAGTGTGGACGAGGCCCTCGACGCCACGCTGGGACTCAAAAAGGTACAGGCGCGCTTGCAGACCTTGCACGACCTGGGCTTGGGTTATCTCACGCTCGGTGAGCCCACGCCGGCGCTTTCGGGCGGCGAGGCGCAGCGTCTTAAGCTTGCGAGCGAGATGGGCCGCGTGCAGGACGATGCCGTATTCGTATTTGACGAGCCCACGATCGGCCTGCATCCGCTCGATGTTCAGGTGTTGCTGGGTGTGTTTGACGGCCTCGTCGCCAAGGGCGCCACAGTTGTCGTGATCGAACACGATCTCGACCTTATCCGTAATGCCGATTATGTGATCGATATGGGCCCGGGCGGTGGCGATGCGGGCGGGCGAGTCGTCTGCGCCGGCACGCCGGGCGACATCGCGGCCTGCTCCAAGAGCATCACCGGTCGCTACCTCTAACCGAATGTGACAAAGGGACAGTTCCTTGGTCACATTCCCGGAAAGCCTGTTTGGCGCAGGGCCTCGTAGAGGACGATGGCGGCGCTGTTGGAGAGGTTGAGAGCGCTGATGCGGTAATCGTCCGGGTCGACGAAATTGCCGCAGATATCCTGCTGAAGGATGGCCTCGTGGCTGTCTTCGGTATGTCCGAGCGATTCCTCGTGGGCTTCCCAAGCCTCGGCGTTATCGAGTGAGTCGCAATCGCGCAGCATCGGGATGCGCTCACAGCGCTCGGGCGCCGCGGCAAGCAGTGGCTCGGGAATGCCCGAGCTCTCGCTGCCAAAGACCAAATAGTCACCGTCGCAGTAGGTACTTTGCGCATAGGTTCGGCGCGCCTTTTTGGTCAGCAGATGCAGGCGCTCGTCGGCGGAGGAGAGGCCGTTGCACACAAGGAAATCCTCCCAGCCGGTATAGGTGGTCACGTCCAAGTTTTGCCAGTAGCCCAGGCCGGCGCGACGTACCGTCTTGTCATCGAGCGAAAAGCCCAGCGGCTCCACCAGATGCAGGCGGGCGCCAGTAACCACGCAGGTGCGTCCGATATTACCCGTATTGGCTGGAATCTCGGGTGCATACAGCACGATATTGAACATGAATCTCCTTGGCATAGAACGAAAAACCACCACGAAGGGGACAGGCACCTTCGTGGTGGTTTGGCGGTAACGTGGGCGGTAAATGCCCGCTCGATAACTCTAGGCGCGGTGCCAGTCGGTCAGGCAGGCATCGAGGGCGGCGATGAGCGCGTCCTTGTCCATGTGACGGCCGATGACGCACAGGCTCGTCATGCGGTCGCCCGTCTCGTCGTCCCAAATCTGCATGATCTCGGGGTTCTCGTCGATAATCTTCTGCTTCTCGCCCTCGGGCGCAGAATCGACAAACAGGCCGTTTTCCATCAGGCGCATCTGGTGGCCGGCCTGCTCAAACATGTAGCACATGTCCGGATCGCCGGTCTGCCACAGCGGACCCTTGGCGCGAATGACCTCGTCGGGCCACTCCTGCTCAACAAAATCGGTGAACTTCTGCAGGTCAAACGGCTTGCGGCGGGAGTACACAAAGGTCTCGATGTCGTACTCGAGCACCTCGGGGTCGTCGTGCTCCTCGGGATGCTCCATGGCCTCGATCCAGGCGGCGGAGTTGTAGGCGCGCATAAAGTCGAAGCGGTCGGTGTCGAGCAGCTCCTCCATGGGGACCTCGCCGTTTTGGGCCTCGACAATCACGGCGTCCTTCTGCAGGCTGCGCACGATGGCCTTGAGCTCGGCAATCTGCTCAGGCGTGACGGTATCGGTCTTGTTGAGGATCAGCGTGGAGCAAAACTCGATCTGCTGAATAAGCAGGCTCTCGATGTCGTCCTCATCGATATCCTCGGCGAGCAGGTCGCGACCGCCGTTGAACTCGTCGTACATGCGGGCGCAGTCGACCACGGCCACGATGTTGTCGAGCGCGAGCTTGGGCTCGCCGCCCACCTTGGCCTCGTCGCAGAAGCTCGAGATGGTGTAGGCGATGGGGATGGGCTCGCAAATACCCGAGGCCTCGATGATGATGTAGTCGAAGTTGCCCGAATCGGCGATGCCCTGCAGCTGGTTGGCCAGGTCGTCCGAAAGCGTGCAGCAGATGCAGCCGTTGGTGAGCGGGATGAGGTCGTCGGTCTCGGAAAGGCCGCCGTCGGCGATGAGGCTGGCGTCGACGTTGATCTCGCCGATATCGTTGACGATTACGGCGGCGCGGATGCCGCCGTCGTTAGCGAGGATGTGGTTGAGCAGCGTGGTCTTGCCGGCACCGAGGTATCCGGTAAGCATGATGATCTTCACGGGTTTGTTGGGCATGTGCCCTCCTTTGTTAGACATGGCTTACAGTTGAATCTTATGCCAAACACCTGCTCTTATACCCACGCGCCGGCAAATAACACAGGCTACTCCCAGGCTCCCCATACGTCGGGACAATAGCCGACGGTGGCCTTCTTGCCGTTGCGCACGATGGGCTCGGCAAGAACCTGCTGATTCTCGAGCAGCTTATCGAAGCGCTGGCTGGGGGTGAGGTGCTGGATGAGCGCGAGCGTTTCCTCGTCCTTTGCTTTGGGGTTGAGCAGCTTATCGATGCCGCCGACCGCCTGCATCACGCTCGTAAGCTCGCCCTTGCTCATCTCCTTTTCCTTCAAGTCGATAAACTGCACCTTAATGCGGCGCTCCTTAAAGAAGCGCTGTGCTTTCTTGGTGTCGAAGGACTTCTTAGTCCCGAAGATTTGAATATTCATGGCCCCGCCGTTCTAACGAATGAAGTTGGTGCGCTCGCGATCGGCTTCGGGGGCTTCGATGCCGGCGGCCTGGCCTGCTTCGATACAATGCAGAAGCCAGGCCATGTTTTTGCCGATGTTTCGCATGGTGGCAAGGCCTTCGGCGTCCTGGGTGGCCTCGCCCGGCATGGCGCCAAAGACGTTGTTCCAGTATGTGGAGGCCACCACGGGCATCTGGTTGATGGTGAAGTACTTGTTGAGCACGTCGAAGGTGGTCGACGTGCCGCCGCGGCGGGCAACGGCCACAGCGGCACCCGGCTTGTGCGCAAAGGCCTTGCTGCCTGCATAGAATGCGCGGTCGAGTGCCGAGAGGATGCGTCCGCTGGGGTGCGCGTAGTAGACGGGGGAGCCAAAGACAAAGCCGTCTGCCTGCTCGGCGGCGGCAATCAGCTCGTTGACCACATCGTCGTCAAAGGTGCAGCGGCAATCGAGCTTTCCGCACTGGCCGCAACCGATGCAATCGCGGATGGGCTTGGCGCCCAGTTGAAACGTCTCGGTATCGATGCCCTCGGCCCTAAGTTGCTTGGCGACCTCGGCGAGTGCGCGGGCGGTGTTGCCGTTTGCCTTGGGGCTGCCATTGACCAAAAGAACCTTCATCACAAACTCCCTCTGCTGTCGGTGACTTCTGCGGAGGATTATCGCACGAGAGGGCAGATGGCGCGGGACGCGATGCGAAACGGCTTGTGTTTCACATCGCGCCCTACGTCGCTAGTCCAGCTTGGTGCCCGGTACCTGCGGCGCCTCTTTAATCAGCGCATTGAGTTCGTTCAAAATGGAAACGGGCTGTCGGTCGACGGCGTCCAGATGAAGCGTGGCCACGCGAAGGGGCGGCTGATATTCAAATGAGCCGAGGAGCACGGGCGATCCCAAGAACCGTTCGATTTCGTCTGCAACCGCGTCGGTCTCTTCGGGATCAAAGTCGTCAAAGAGCGCCACGAACATCGGTCCGGTCGAGCGGAACAGACGACCCTTGCCGCGCGAGCAATCCATGAGGCAGGCGGCGCTTTCTGCCAAAACGCGGTCGCCTGCATCAAAGCCAAAGCGGGCATTGACCTGTGCGATTTCGTCGATTTTAATGGCGATTAAGCCCGCGTTTCGTGCCACGCGACGCATCTCGCCAATGGCGTTGACCAGGGCGTGGATATCGCCCAGACCGGTCACGGAATCGGTCGTATCTGCCAAGCTTCGGTTGGTGACAATGCCCACATACATGTTGGGCTCGGTATCGGTGCCGTCCAGGCGGTAACCCGTGCAGTCGCAAAGCGCGTATTTTCCGGCGGTATTCATGACGCGATACTGCATGCAGTGGAAGTGCCACGTGCCGTTTACCACCATATCGAGCTCGGCACGTACGTTGTCGCGGTCCTCGGGGTGAACACGGGCAAGCCATATATCGAGCGAGTTGTAGGGATGCTGGGAGGGTAGGTCAAAATCGCGCACGGCATTAACCGACCATTGCGATTCGCCGGTGTCGAGGTTAATGATGAACGGATAGCGCGTCTCGGAGCTCATGGAGATCGCTTGGAACACTCGGTCGTTGCAGGGGGGGGGTTGTTCGGTGACCGGGCGTTGCGGCGCATCGCCTTCTTCCGGTTGTTGCACACGGTACATGAGCTTGTAGCGATACATTTTGCGGTCGGCGTCCTTTGTCATCTGGCGACGCGTATCGCCTGCAAGCGGGTCGACGCGCGAGCAGCCAAAACTAAAGCTGGCGATCATGGGCGCCTTGCCGTCCGATGTTGCCTCGATAAGATTGGCACGCGTCCGCTCCAGGCGCTGCTCGAGCTCGGCTTCGTCTGTCGTGGGGGATATAAGTACAAATTCGTCTCCACCGATACGGAACAGCAACTCATCGGGCTCCATTGTCTCGGTGAGTGCACGGCAGATGTTCAGGATGTAGCGATTACCCTCGGTGTGGCCAAACTTATCGTTGCAATGCTTAAGGCGGTCGATATCGATATAGGCGCAGGTGAAGGGGGTGCCTTTGCGCCAGAGCTGATCGACGTGGCGGTCGAGTCCGCCACGGTTGCCAAGATTGGTGAGCGAGTCGATATAGGCGCCGCGCTCAAGCAGCTCGCGTTCTTGCTGCAGGATGGCAAATGTCTTCTGTAGCTGCTCGCCGATGGCGCACAGCTCCGGGGGCAGCGCGGCAACATCGAGCTCGGTGGTTGAGGCCCCGCTCGCAAGCCGCTGAAGATGAGCGATGATTGATTGCTCGCCCAGGCGATACGACTCGTTCATGATGGATGACCTCCTTGAATGGAACAATGGTTTGTATCTTACTCCCAATTCGGTTTAGATTGGGGTATTAGTTAGCTCATGGGAACAAACGCTCCCTCGACGGTGGCGTTTGCGCACGAGCGTATTAGTTGTTGTCGCCACCATCGAGTAACGCCTCAAAATCCTTTGCCGGCATGGGGCGGTAGTAGAGAAAGCCCTGAGCGTAGCGGGCGCCCATTTGGCGCAGCACGTTCGCCTGCTCATCGGTCTCGACGCCTTCGATCACAACGGGCAGATGGAGCGACTGCGCCATCTCGAGCATTGATGAAACGATTTGCGCGCTACGGCCTTGATCGCCGTCGGCGGGTACAAACGTGCGATCGAGCTTGATGACGTCGACGTTGACGTTCTTGAGCATCGCGAGCGTGGACTGGCCGGTGCCAAAATCGTCCATATAGGTCGAGAAGCCGCGGGTGTGCAGGTCGGCCGTTAGTTTATTCACGGCCTCGGACTCTCCCGTATAAGCTGTCTCGGTGATCTCGATGCGCATGAGCTCGGGCGGCAGGTTGTATTGGGCGGCGAGCGCCCCCATATGCTCGGCAACGTCGCAGGCAAGGATATCCACGCGCGACACATTAAGCGAGATCGGAACCACGCGAAGCCCCCGATTGATGCGCTCGCGCAGCCACAAGGCAACGCCCTGCCAAACGTATTTGTCGAGCGTCACCACAAAACCGCTTTCCTCGAGAGTGGGGATAAAGGTGGCGGGCGAAATGAGGGAGCCATCCTTGTCGATCCAGCGCGTGAGCGCTTCGGCGCCAATGATCTCGCCGGTTTCCATGTCGACCTGGGGCTGCAGGTAGTAGGTAATACGGCCGTTGGAGAGCGCATATTGGAATTCGGTCAGCATGCGGTGGAACGCGATTTCGCGCTCGTACTCCTCGGGGCGGAAAATGGCAATACGCTCCTTAAAGTCGTTTTTTGCGCGCCGATTGGTAAACATGGCCTTGGCCTGCGCATCGATGGTGATTTTCTCGTTGGAGTCGATGGGGTAGACGCCCATGGACGGCCAGAATCCCACGCCGTCATCATACTTGGCCACGGCCTGGCGAACGCGGCTATAGATCTGATGGACGGTGTCGTGTTCAAAGGGGATGAGTATGCAAAAGTCGTCTTGGCCCCAGTACCCTGCGACGCCCATGTCGGCATTCTCGATGTCTTTGAGGACCGTGCCCACATCGGCGAGCATGCGGTCGCCCTCGGCCTGTCCGTGCCATTCGTTGAACAGTCGCATGTGTCCCATATCGACGGTGGCGATACACCAGGCGCCGTTGCGCCTTGTCTCGAGAAATTCGTTGGCGCGGCGCATAAACTCGCTGGGTCGATAGAGACCCGTGAGCGGATCGATGCGTTCGGCGATGGCGCTTTTGCGCTCCACCTCGGGTATGGGGAGGCTGTCGTTGGGAACAAGCCCGCCGGCCGTGCGAATGCGACGGTCGAGTTCGCCTAAAACGGCGGCCGTTTGATTGGTCAGGTGCTCGTAAAAGGCCGGAACGACAAGACAGACGGGGGTAATGGTGTCGTCCGCGATTCGAACGGGAGCGAAAACGGCCTCTTTGAGATGTTGGATCAGTTGCTCGAATGCTTCGTGATCCAAATTGTTGCTAAGCACGACGAACTGGGCGTTGCGTGAGCGGAAGACGCGACTCCTGCCGCGAGTAATTGACAGCATGCGGCCTGCGTATTCGGCGAGCATGTTGTCGACGGCCTCGGCCCCGTAGAGCTCGTTGAGCTTGGCCGTGCCGCGAACGCGCACTGCTATAAGCCCCGTCTCGCAACGGTCGCGACGGCAGGCATCGATAGCGTTGATCAGCGTGCGCTGCGTTCCGAGACCCGTGGCGGCGTCGACGGTCTCGGCAAGCGAGTGGTTGACGAGCTCGCCGACATAGAGCGAGGGGACATTTCCGTCGCCGTCGATACGAAACCCGCGAGCACGGCCGAGGATGTAGTCGCCGGCGGCATTGCGCACGCGGTACTGCATGACGTGGCGATGTTTGGAGCCGTCATAGATTTGGTCGATGTCGTTGGTATAGGCCTCAAGGTCATCGGGATGGACACGCGTTTTCCAGTAATCGTGGCAGTTGTCTATATGCTCCGAAGGAAGACCAAGATCGCGCAAGGCGCCTTGTGACCAAAGGGTTCGATGTTTGTCCAAGTTCTCGATAAAGAAATATCGGCCTTCGTTGAGCATCGAAAGGGCGTCGAAAATGCGATCGCTTATTTCGAAGTCGTCGGTGTGGGCTTGTGCGATATTGCGTCGATCAAGGTGCACGGCATGACGTAGCTTGTAGTCGTACATGCGATGATCGGCATCGTTCGTCAAGCGATTGGGGGCTTCGCCCAGGGCGGGGTCGGCGTGTGCCACTCCGTAGCTAAACGAGTGAGGCATCTTGGAAGCGTTGTTTTCGAGCAGTACCGTTCGGCAGTGTTCCAGACGTTCGGCAAGGTCGTCCTCGGTCGCAATCGTAGATAGGATGGCGAACTCGTCGCCCCCCAGACGAAATGCCGCCTCGTCCACCTTCATATACAGTTTGAGATAGAGGCTCACCTGCAAGATATAGCGGTTGCCCTCGTCATGTCCAAAGATGTCGTTGCAGTGCTTAAGGTTATCGATGTCGATAAACGCCATGGTCACGGGCAGTTCCTGCTCCCAGAGTTCCTCTAAGGAACGGGTAAAGCCGCCGCGGTTGCCAAGTCCGGTGAGCTCGTCGGTAAAGGCGGTCCTGATCAGATCGTCCTGACGCTCCAGAAGGTCACGGATGGTCTTTTCGAGCGTTTCGGTATTATTGCTGGCGTTATCCATACTGTAAGCGGCTTTCTGAGGTCGGGGCGGATTGCGTCGGGCGAGCTCGTTGTGCACATGCGTTGCTGCTCAACGCCTTGCGTGTTTCCAAGCCCCCGCCTTGCTGCGTCGTTGGGTTTATTTGTCGGTTCGTGCTCTCGGCTGATAACTACTGAGTAGTATAAACAAGTGTATGGAATTATGTAGGGGTGCCCATGTTGCGGGCGGCCATTATTCGCCAAACGGTAACGCGACGATGTTCGATGAAAATGCGACTGAGACGATATTTGTTGATGGGTATACTTGTTCCGTTTTAAAACGCAGGAACGGAGATGGTCGCATGGCACAGTCAAATATGAGGCGCACGGTGGGGCTGGCGCTCGAGGGAGGCGGCTACCGCGGTATGTATACGGCGGGCGTGCTCGACGTTTGGATGGAGCACGGTTTGACCTGCGACCATATGGTGGGCGTCTCGGCGGGCGCGGCATTTGGCTACAACTTTAAATCGCGCCAGATCGGCCGCGCCATTCGCTATAACAAGGCCTATTGCGCCGACAAACGCTATGCGAGCGTGACCAGCTGGCTGCGAACCGGCGATATGTTCAATGCCGATTTTGCCTATCACGAGGTGCCCATCGAGCGCGATCCCATCGACCTGGAGGCGTATCGCGCCTGCCCCATGCGGTTTACGTGCGTGTGCACCGATATCGAGACGGGCAAGGCCGTCTACCACGACCTGCCCTATGGCGACGAGCGGGATATCGAGTGGATCCGGGCATCGTCGGCGATTCCTGTGGCGACGCGTCCCGTTGCTATTGACGGGCATAAGTATCTGGATGGTGGCGTGGCTGATTCTATTCCCAGCGCATGGCTGTTTGCGCAGGGGTATGACCGCAATATCGTGGTACTCACGCAGCCGGCGGGCTTTGTGAAGCAGCCCAACAGCGTGATGCCCATGCTGCGGCGCGTGTTCCGTCACTATCCGGAGTTTGTTGCAGCGCTTGAGCATCGGCATGAGGTCTACAATGCCACGCTCGATGACCTGGCACGTCGAGAGGCTGCCGGGGAAATCTTTGTGGTGCGGCCGAGCGAATCGGTGAAGGTGCCGTCGCTGTGCCGCGAACCGGATGAGCTCGAGCGCATCTACCAGGTCGGCCGCCACGATGCAGAGGCGACTTTGCCGGCGTTGGAAGCGTATCTGGCGGGGTAGGGGCCGCGGTCGCGGTCGTCGGCGGAAAGCGCATCCCAGAATTTGCGCTCAAAACGGGATGCAGTTTCCCGGACGGCGGGTTTTGGAAACGGCGTCCCAGAATTTGCGTCTGGAATGGGATGCGGTTTCCCAACGGAGCTTCATGCGGAAAGCGCATCCCAGAATGGACGTCCAAACTGGGATGCGCTTTCCGCTATTGAAGATATGGGACTGCGGAGCAACTGCTCGGTCTAGGCTTATGCCTGCTGCCAGGTATCGACGAGCTCCTTGGCTGCGGCGTAGGGGTCGTCGGCGCTGCAGACGGCGCTCACCACAAAGAAGCCGTCGACGCCGGTGGACTTGAGTTGCGGCAGATCGGCCGTCTTGACGCCGCCGCCCACCACAATGGGGACGGGGCTTGCCGCATGGAGGGCGGCCAGGTCCTCAAAGCTCTTGGTGATGATGGAGCCGTCGGCCGCACGTCCGCAGTCGCGCTTGGTTTCGGTCTCGTGGAGCGGGCCTACGCCCAGGTAATCGACCAGGCTCATGTCGGCGGTCTTGACGTACTCGAGCATCTCCTCGCAGCGGGCGGAAAGGCCCACGATGGCATCTGGACCCAGCAGCTTGCGGCAGACCTCGACGGGGATATCGCTCTGGCCCACGTGCACGCCGTCGACGGGGATGCCCTGCTCGCGTGCGGCAAGTACGCAGTCAAGGCGGTCGTCGATCAGCAGCGCGACCTGCCCGGTTTTGCCGGCCTGGGCGATGGCCTGCGCGGCATCGCCCGTCAGTGCGATGATCTCGCGGGCGCTTGCCACCTTGGAGCGCACTTGGATGCAGGTAAAGCCGGCGTCGAGCGCCTGAGCCACCACATCGCCCACGGGTCGCCCGAGGGTGTTTTCGGGGCCGAGTACCAGATAGGCAGAGATATCAAGGTTGTCGCGGATGCTCATCGTGCTTCCTCCTGCTTTTTGATCTGAGCTTCCATGCGCTCGAGTTTGCCGGTCATGGTATCGGTAAAACCGGGGCGAATATCGGCTTTGAGCACGACTTCGGTACGGATACCTTTGCTCGCCAACACAAAGGTTGCGTCGCGCACGACCTGCATGACCTCGTCCCAGTCGCCCTCGATCTCGGTGAACATCGAGGTGGTGCGGTTAGGAAGGCCACTCTCGCGAATGACGCGCACGACCTCGGCGACCTCGGCGGATAGCTCGTCACCGGTGCCGCACGGGGCGATGGCCACGGCGACCAGGGTGTTCATGCCGGCATTGGTTGCGGGCTCGGACATGGCTTATGCCTCCTCGAGCTCGAGTTGGTTGTCGGCAATGTCCCGGGCGGTTGCGCGGTAGAGCTCGTCGATAAAGGCGACCTTAAAGCTTGCCGGGGCATCGGCAACGGCGGCGGCACGCGTACCGGCAACGTTGTATACGGCGGTGCCGCAGATGGCCGCCGTAAACGGGTCGGTGGCGCAGGCGTACACGGCCAACACGCCGCCCTGCGAGCAACCGCAGCCGGTGATCTTGGACATGAGCGGGCTGCCGCCGTGGGACTTGGCCACGGTCGTGCCGTCGGTAATCAGGTCGACTTCGCCCGAGACCACTACGGCGCCGCCGGTGTAGCGGGCGAGCGCCGCGGCGGCATCGCGGGCGGCGTCAACCGTATCGGTGGTGTCGACGCCGCGCACGCGGCTCAGATCGGCCGCTTCGCCCTCAAGTCCCCATAGGCCGGCGAGCGCAATGATCTCGGAGGCGTTGCCGCGCACGATGGCGGGCTTGTACTGCTTGAGTTCGCCTACCAGCTGGGTGCGCAGGCTGCCGATGCCCAGGCCCACCGGATCGAGCACCCAGGGCTTGCCGGCGTCGTGTGCCGCCTTGGCCGCGCGGGGAATCGTCTGCTCGTAGATGGGGAAGAGCGTGCCCATGTTGAGATAGATGGCGCCGCCGCCGGCAACGAGCGCCTCGCCCTCGTCGGGCAGATAGACCATGGCGGCCGAACCGCCCACGGCGAGCTGCGCGTTGGCGACAAAGTCAATCGTCACCGTGTTGGTGATGGAGCCGGCCATGGGATTGGTGGCGCGAATCTTCTCCACGGCCTTGACCACATTTTGCTTAAGCTGTTCCGAATCGATCACTGCACATGCCTCCTTGGCATAGAAAAGGGGCGCTGTGCATAGACAGCGCCCCTAAAAAGGCGGCATGCTCCCTACGCCAGCATTAACTGACAGGTTCAAAGGATTGGGCCCTATGCCCTCTCAGCCTTGTGGTTTGCACCGCCGGCACTCCCGCATCGAATCTGTTGTTCCCTATACTAGCGCACCTGCCAAAAAGGGACAGGTTTATTTTGGCAGGTAACAACTGGGGCTTTGCGTTTTCCCAGATAAAACCTGCCAATATAAACCTGTCTCTTTTTGGCAGGTCGGTACAATAGACGGGATTAAGAATGACCGAGGGGGCCTTATGATTAAACTTGTGCTGACCGATATGGACGATACGCTGATTCCAGCCGGGCATGACGGCGCCAGCGACTACGCCATCGAGGGCATTCATGCCATGCAGGCGGCGGGTCTGCACTTTGGCCCGGTTTCGGGTCGCCAGCCCTCCGCGATGGGCTGGATGTTCCGCAATCGCGCCGAGTGCTTCTCGACCGGCGCGTTCTGCAACGGCCAGGTCATGTTTGTGGACGGCGAGGTGGTAGCCTCGCATGCGACCGATAACGCCGCCCTTATGCGCTTGGCTGACTACTTGGAGCACGAGACCGACGATACGTATCTGAAGGTCTACAGCCTGGGTGACGACTTTTGGGATAACGATGCCTATTGTGTAACGAGCGACCCCGAGCGTGTGCGCCGCGCCATGGAGTCGGGCGGCAACGCATGGCTCAAGGGCGAAGAGGCCCCGTGCCGTCCTGTCGTCGATGACGCACCGGTGTTCAAGGCGAATATCTGGAGTGCTCGTTCGCGTGAGGAGCTCGCGGAGCTACGCGAGTGCGTTGCCGCCGAGGTGCCGGAACTCTCGCTCGTGTTTCCCAACAATCGTGTGCGCCTGTTCGACATCCTTCCAGCAGGTTGGGACAAGGGTTGCGCTGCGCTGGAGCTGGCGCGCGCTTTGGACCTGACGTCCGACGAGGTGGCCGTATTTGGCGATTCCGATAACGACCTGCCCATGATCGGTGCCGTCCCCAACTCCGTTGCAGTCGCCAATGCCAACGAGGCCGTCACGGCTGCCGCGCGCTGGCATATCGGCGCTGCGGTGGACGATGCGGTTGCCGGGGCTCTGCATCAGATTGCCGCCTGCGCCGCGACGGGGGAGATGCCGTCGTTTATGCGTCAGATGAGCACGACGGGTTTCGACGTCACGAACGTCTAGGGAGAAAGCCATGAAGCTTCAGCAGCTCAGATATGTCGTCAAAGTTGCCGAATGCGGCAGCATCACTGAGGCCTCGCGCCGGCTCTTTGTGTCGCAGCCTTCGATTACCGCGTCGATCCGCGATCTCGAAAACGAGATGGGTGTGCATATCTTTGAGCGCACTAACAAGGGCGTCGTTGTGTCCGAGGAAGGCGAGACCTTCTTGGGCTATGCGCGCCAGGTGCTCGACCAGGCCGACCTGCTCGAGGGCAAGTACAAGGGCGCATCCGAGCAGGTGCCGCACTTTAGTGTGAGCTGCCAGCATTATTCCTTTGCCGTTAACGCGTTTGTCGACGTGATCCGCGAGTTCGATGCCACGCGTTACGACTTTACCCTGCGCGAGGAGCAGACTCACGAGATTATCGAGGATGTCGCGCATATGAAAAGCGAACTGGGCATCCTATACTTATCCGAGCATAACCGCGAGGTTATCGAGCGCATGCTTGCCGCCAACGAGCTCGTATTCGAGGGACTCTTCTGCGCCACGCCGCATGTCTTCGTGTGCGCAGACCATCCGCTGGCGGGCCGCTCGAGCGTGACGCTCGAGGACTTGGAAGACTACCCGTTCCTGTCCTACGAGCAGGGCAGCTATAACTCGTTTTACTATTCCGAGGAACTGACCTCGACCTTTGAGCGTCGCAAGAATATCCGCGTACGTGACCGTGCGACGTTGTTCAACCTGGCCATGGGCCTCAACGGCTACACGGTGTGTTCGGGCGTGATCAGCCACGAGCTCAACGGGCCGGGTATTATCTCCATTCCGCTCGATGTGGACGAGTACATGGAGATTGGCATCATCACGCGCAAGAACACGACGCTTACGCGCTACGGTCGGGCCTATATTGACGCGATTCGTCAGCACATCTAAGCTGCTGTGTTCTGCACGGATCAAATCTCTTTATGGCAGTCCTAGCTGATATAGGAAGCATCTATATCAAACTGTTATAAACATATATTTTACGGTGGCCATATGAGCGCTCATACTCTGTCCCAGTAAAGCAACCAATGCAAAGGGAGATATCCATGAGCACTTCGATTCAACCGAACGCGCCGTTTCGCGCCGATATCGTCGGCAGCTTTCTTCGTCCGCAGGCCGTAAAGGACGCCCGCGCTGCCTATGCGGCAGGCACGCTTGATGCCGAGGGGCTTAAGGCCGTCGAGGACGATGCCATTCGCGATTTGGTGGCAAAGCAAAAGGCCGCTGGCCTGCAGGTGATTACCGATGGCGAGTTTCGTCGCAGTTACTGGCACCTCGACTTTATGTGGGGGCTCAACGGCATTGAACGCCGCACCTCGCGTACGGGCTATATGTTCCACGACGAGGAGACCACGGCTGACACCGCCGTGGTGACCGGCCCCATCAGCGGCGAGAACCACCCCTTCGTCGAGCACTTTAAGTTTGTCAAGGTGCTTGAGGGCGAGGGCCAGGTTGCGCGCCAGACCATTCCGGCGCCGATCCAGACGTTCTCGGAGGTTACGCTCGACCGCTGCGATGGCCAGCAGGAGAGCCTGCGCGCTGTCTATAAGACCGATGAGGAACTTGCCGACGCAATTGCAGCCGCTTATCGCACGGTGATCGCCGACCTGTACGCTGCCGGTTGTCGCAATATCCAGTTTGATGACTGCACCTGGGGCATTTACTGCGATACCGACTTTGTGTCCAAGACTGGCATGAGCCCGGTTGACCTGCAAAGGGTGAGCGAGCTGGGCGTGGCGCTCAACAACGCCGCCATCGAGGACAAGCCCGACGACCTCGTCATTAACACGCACGTGTGCCGCGGCAACTACCACTCTACCTATGCTTTCGAGGGCGGCTATGACCCCATCGCGCCGTACCTGTTTGCACATGAGGATGTCGACGCATTCTACCTGGAGTTCGATACGCCGCGCGCCGGCGGTTTTGAGCCGCTCAAGTACGTTGCCCCGGGCAAGAAGGTCGTGCTGGGCTTGGTAACCACCAAGGCGGCAGAGCTCGAGAACGAGGATGTTATCGTCGAGCGCATCCGCGAAGCCGCAAAGTACGTGCCGCTCGAGAACCTGTACCTGTCGCCCCAGTGTGGCTTTGCCAGCTGCGAGATCGGCAACAAGCTGACCGAGGACGAACAGTGGGCAAAGATTGCGCTGGTTAGGCGCATTGCCGAGCGTGTCTGGAAGTAGTGCTGCCGTTCGCAGGGGCGTCGTGGTCGGAGCGGCATGCATCGCGTACAATGGTTCGGATCGTATCGTTCGGGCAGGTAATCCGATATGCCCGGGCGCCCTTCCATTATGAAAGGACATCCATGTCCCAATCCTCGACGCCCGCCGTCGCCGATGCCATCTACGATGCGTCGTCGCTCGGTCGCCCGCGCATGTTCTTGCTCGGCCTGCAGCACCTGTTTGCCATGTTTGGCGCCACGGTGTTGGTGCCCGTGCTCACCGGCCTTTCGGTTTCGGCAACGCTTTTATTTGCCGGCCTGGGCACGCTGCTCTTCCACTTCCTATCGCGCGGCAAGGTGCCAGCGTTTTTGGGATCTTCGTTTGCCTTTATTGCCGGTTATGCCGCAATCGCGCCCAACGGCGAGGCCGAACTTTTGCCCTACGCCTGCCTAGGTGTAGCCTGTGCCGGCCTGCTCTATCCGGTGCTGGCGGCCCTGTTTCGCGCGTTTGGTGCCAAGCGCGTTATGCGCTTCTTCCCGCCGGTAGTGACGGGCCCCATCGTCATTTCCATCGGCCTGATCTTGGCAAGCTCTGCCATCGCCAACTGCCAGACCAATTGGCTTGTTGCCGTTGTCGCTGTGGCGGTGATCGTCATCTGCAACATCTGGGGCCGTGGCATGGTCAAGATCGTGCCGATTCTGCTGGGCGTTGTGGTGAGCTATGCCGTTGCGACTGCGCTCGGCGAGGTTGATTTCTCGGGCGTCGCAGCCGCTCCCTGGGTTGGCTTGCCCGTCGTGTGGGATAACACCGTGTTTGCGCTCTTTGGCCCGCAGTTCGATAGCGGTCTTGCCACGACGGCCATCATCACCATTATGCCGCTGGCCTTTGCGACCATGATCGAGCATATCGGTGACATCTCGGCTATCGGCTCCACTTGCGAGCGTAACTACATCGCCGATCCTGGCCTGCATCGCACGCTGCTTGGCGACGGCCTGGCGACCATTCTCGCATCGCTCTTTGGCGCTCCGGCTAACACCACCTATGGCGAGAACACCGGTGTGCTTGCCCTAACGCGTGTGTTTGACCCGCGCGTGATTCGCATTGCCGCATGTTGTGCCATTGTGCTCTCGTTCTGCCCCAAGTTCGCGGCTGTCATTGCGGCCATGCCGGCGTGTGTAATCGGCGGCGTGTCGCTCGTGCTCTATGGCATGATCAGCGCCGTGGGCGTCCGCAACCTCATCGAGAACCAGGTCGATTTCCAAAACAACCGCAACGTGCTGGTGGCCGCCCTGGTGCTCGTGCTTTCGCTCGGCATTGCGTACAGCACCGCCGGCGCCATCGTGCTTGAGCTGGGCGGCGTGACGATTTCGCTTTCCGGCCTTGCCGTGGGCTCGCTGGTGGGCATTGTGCTCAACGCCATCCTGCCCGGTAACGACTTTGAGTTCGATACTTCCGAGCTTGAGGAGACTGCTGAATAGCAGCTGCGTTCAGCCAAATTAAAAATGGCGTCCATGCGTATGTACGCGTGGATGCCATTTTTAATGCGTCAGTATCCAGTGGATGCCGCGTGCCATGCGCAGGTCAGTTTGGGTAAAGTGATTGCCGGGGTTGAGCTCCAGCGTTGTTGGAATGTCACGCTCGATAAACAGCTCTTCCATCGCGCGCGTATCGTCGAGTACGTGCCGCATCATGCGGTTGGGCGTCTTGGTTTCCTTTTTGCCGAGTGACAGATAGACGGCGTCGGGCGTAGCTGTCATCGTGCGCTCGCGCGCGTAGTCGATAAAGCCGGGGAACCACAGCGACCCCGATGCACTCGCCGCGCGCTCAAAGACATCTGTTTGCCAAAGTGCCCACAGTGCAAAAAGACCCGCCAACGAGTGGCCGGCAACGCCGCGCCAGGTGGGCGGTTGCGGGAGCGATGATTCGGCCTCTGGGATTATCTGCTTCAACAACTCGTCAAGAAAACCAGCGGCCTGTCCACCAAAGGGCTCGGCATCGCGCACGGTACCGTCGCATACCCAGGGGCTCAGCTCGCGATTCCAGTTGAGGCTGCCAATGCCGACAAGCGTGAAGGGCGGGCAGTTGAGCTCTCGGCAGCGTTCATAAACCTCCGTGCCGTCGCCCATGACCACGGGAAGATAGATGACTGGTGCGCTTTCGGCATGCTGTGCATGAACGGTTATCTGCTTTTGATGCGCTTCCATGACGGGCTTCTCTCGGCGTTGTGATATCGACGGCCCCCATTGTCGCACGCCGGCTCATGCAGGTTGGGCTAGACCAAAGACAATCTCGTGCATACCCTGCGGACGCATATGGAAAACGCCACCGCCGGAGGGGAGCTCGGCGGTGGCGTTGTTAAACGGTGCTGGGACTCGGGGCCTTCGCGGGAGCTGCCATGTGCGCAGAGGCGTCTAAGAGCGCTTGCGGCTCGCCATGGTGCCTGCGGCGATAGCGGCTGTTCCCGCAAGGACGGTTGCCACGATGGCCGCACCCGAGGTGTCGCCGGTTGCCGCGAGCACGCCGGTAGTCTTGGCTTTCGTGATTGAAGCCGCAACGGCCTTGGTCGGCTTTGAGCACTCAGGCTTGGGGTTCTGCTTGGACTCCGCGGGCTTGCTTTCTGCGGGCTTGGTCTCGTCGGGCTTGGGGTCTTCCGGCTTGGCTACCTCGGGAGGTGCGATGACCATGCTCTTGGCGACAGCTTCGTTATAGGGGGGTCGATCACAGCGTCGCCCGTGCCGATGGCTTGGCCTGCCTCGTAGATGCCGTCACGGAGCTTGCGATAGTCAATGACCTTGCCGCCTTCGGGCGTCTGGATGGCGGCGTTCTCAATCTTGATGGTGCCGATTGTCTTGCCGTCAGCGCTCATGGCACGGGCAAAGATTGCCGCTGTATCTCCTTCGGCCGTTACCTTGCTGCGGATGATCGAGATGACTGCGGGTGTGACGCCCTCGCTGGTCTGGGCGATGATGCCGATGTTCTCGCCTTGGGGCTCGGGGCTCGTCTCACCATCTTGGTTTTCGCTGTAGGGGATGGGGCCGTCGCCGTTCTCGACATAGCGGGCTATGGCCTTGACAACGGAGTCGCTGATGTAGATGTGGCCACCCTCCTCGTTGGGTCGATCGTTTCTGGTGGAGAATGCAGCCGAAACCTCGCCTTCCGCAAACGCGTCCACGGTGGAGCCGTTCTTGACGACGATATCGTCTTGGTAGGTGAAGAGGGCAATGGCGTCACCGTATCTGCCTTTACTTGCGCGGACTGTCACGTTTGCATGATCGAGTGTGATGCCCTTGTGGGCATAGACGCCATATTCAACACCGTTTGCGTTGAGGGAGGCGTTTGTGGCTGCGAGGCTGCCCTTGGCCTCGACGGCGGCGTCTTTCTCGGAGCTCGCCTTGACCTGGCTGCCGTCCGAGATATTGATGTTGCCGCCGCTCCAAATGGCCTCACCATCGGCTGAGCTTGCCTCGACTGTGCCGCCACCCTTGATGGTGAGGTTCTTGTCGGTTCCGATACCCTTGTCCTTGGTAGCCCTGGCGGTGACGGCCCCGCTGTCGTCAATCGTGATATTGCCGTTTGCCCTGATGCCATCCGATACGCCCGTGGCGTTGACGTTGCCCGAACCTTTGATAGCGAGATCGCCCTCGGCGTCGATGGCATCAAACCCAGCGCTCGTGGCGTTGACGGATCCGGCTCCGTCGATGTTGATATTACCCGTGGAGAGGATAGCGTCCTCAGTAGATGTCACGCTGAGCGTGCTGCCCGCGTCGCCTTGGATATTGAGCTCGGCGTTCTCATTCTTGCCATGAGAAGCCTTGATGCCTTCGATCCAGTCGGCAGTGACGATGTTGTTTCCCGAGTAATTCACGTTGAGCTTGCCTGCGGCCTGGATCTCGCCGCCGTTATAGTTGTTGAGCTTCAAGTCGTCGGCGCCGTCCCACGACCAGGTGCCGGTCTCGTCGCCCGCCGCAGTGCCGGCGTTGTATTTGGTTTCGCCGACCTTGACCCATTCCGCCGCGAGCGAGACGCTCGGCATGAGCAGCGAGCTCACCGTGAGCGCGCACACGGCGCCTACGACGATGCGGCGCGTCACGCGGCGCCAGCTGCCGTGCGCGAGTCCTATGCGACGGCGAACGTCGGGTTCGGCAACATGGGTTCCGGCGGTAGTGTCATTGCGTTTGGGGGTCGTGAACAAGGCTGCCATGGTTGCTCCCGTTCTCATAGGGCCTATACGGCTAGGTTCAGCGTATCTGCTGGATGTTGCCGGCGGTAGTGCCGTTTGGAGGGCAAAATGGCCAAAATGGGGGAGAAATAGGCCGCACGCCGGCGCAGGGACCGACGCTAAAAGAAAAGCGCGGGGCCGCATGGCGACTCCGCGCTTTATTGTTCAGCTTTTGCAGCCTTGCCCTTACGCTACGAAGAAGTAGACGGGGAAGGCAAGGGCTGCGATCCACCCGTCCTGTGCGAAAAAGTGTTTACGAACGTTTGCGACTCGCCAGGGCGCCTGCGGCGATGGCGGCTGTTCCCGCAAGGGCGGCTGCCACGATGGCTGCGTTCGAGGTGTCGCCGGTTGCCGCGAGCTTGCCGACGGTCTTGGCTCCCTTGGCTGCAACTGCAACGGTCTTGGTTGTCTTCGTGCCCTCGGACTTGGAACCCTCGGGCTTGGTCTTGCCGTGCTTTTCCTCGGGCTTGGTCTCCTCGGGAGGCACGATGACCGTGCTCTTGGCGACAGCGGCGTCATAGGGGGAGTCAATCGTGGCATCGCCCGTGCCAATGGTCTGCCCCGCCTCGTAGACGATGCCGTCGCTGAGCTCTTCCTTGTTGCGATAGTCAATGACTTTGCCGCCTGCAGGCGTCTGGATGATGGCGTCCTTGATTTCGATGGTGCCGATCGCCTTGCCGTCCGCGCTCATGGCAAGGGCGAAGATAGCCGCCGTGTCTCCCTCGGCCGTGACCTTGCTGCGGACGATCGAGATGGTCGCGGGCGTGATGCCCTTCTCGGTCTGCGCGAAGATGCCGATGTTCAGGCCCTCGGACTCAGGGATGATTTCGTCGTTTTGGTCTCCACTGTAGTGGTCGGGGCCGTCGCCGCCGGTCTCGGCATAGCGGGCTATGGCCTTGACAACGGAGTCGCTGATGTAGATATGGCCACCCGCTTCGTCGGAGTAGAAATTACTGGTGGAGATTGCAACCGAGAACCTGCCTTCTGCGAGCGCATCCACAGTCGAGCCGTTCTTGATGACGATGTTGTCCTCATCGGTGAAGAGTGCGCTGGCTTCCCCGCCATCTGAGCTTGCGCGGACCGTCACGGTCGCGCCATCGAGCGTGATGCCCTTGTAGACATAGATGCCATACCCAACGCCACTTGCGTTGAGGGAAGCGTTCGTGACCGTGAGGCTGTTTTTACCGTCGATGGCGGCGTCTTCCTCGGAGCTTGCCTTGACCTGGCTGCCACCCGAGATCTCGATGTTGCCGTCGGCCCAAATCGCATTGTCTTTGATAGAGCTTGCCTCTACCTTGCCGCCGCCCTTTATGATGAGGTTCTCGTCAGCATCGATACCCTGATCCTCGGTGGCCTTGGCGGTGACGGTTCCGCTGTTGTCGATCGTGATGTTGCCGTCGGCCCTGATGCCATCCGAATCGCCCGTGGCGTTAACGTTTCCCGAGCCCTTGATGGTGACATCGCCCCCGGCATCGATGGCATCGTGCTCGGTGCTCGTGGCGTTGACAGTGCCAGCGCCGTCGATGTTGATGTTGCCGACGGAAGTGATGGCGTCACGAGAAGATGTCACGTTGAGCGTGCTGGACGCGTCGCCCTGAATATTAAGCTCGGCGTTCTCGTTCGCGCCATCCTTAACCTTGATGCCGCGGCCGTTGTCGTTAGTGACGGTGTTGTTGCCCTCGTAGCTCACGTTGAGCTTGCCCGCTGCCTCGATCGCGCCGCCGTTATAGCCGTTGAGCTTCATGTCGTCGGCGCCGTCCCAGCTCCAGGTGCCGGCGGCGTCGCCCGCCGCGGTGCCGGCGTTGTATTGGGTGCCGCCGACGTCCACCCACTCGGCCGCGAGCGAGACGCTCGGCATGAGCAGCGAACTTACCGTGAGCGCGCATACGGCGCCTACAACGATGCGGCGTGTCACGCGGCGCCAGCTGCCGTGTGCGAGCAGCGTGCGACGGCGCACGTCGGGCTCGACAAAATGGGCTCCAGAGGTTTTGTCATTGCGCTTGGGGGTCGTGAACAAGGCGGCCATGGTTACTCCCATCCTCATAGGGCCTATGCGATTACGCCCAGCATATCTGCAGGATGTAGCCGGCGGTAGTGCCGTTTGGAGAGCAAAACGTCCAAAACTTGCGAAGCAATACATCGCGCGTCCGTGTGGCGCCTGGCTTTAAAAGCAAAGCGCGGAGCCGCTCGATGCGACTCCGCGCTTTGCTGTTTGGTATTGCGAATCTTGCGCCTACGCTACGAAGAAGTAGACGAGGAAGGCAAGGGCTGCGATCCACATGAGCGGCTTGATCTTGGAGGCCTCGCCCTTAAAGAGCGCGACGACCACGTAGGCGATAAAGCCCAGACCAATGCCGGCAGAGATGGAGTAGGTGAAGGGCACGCCGGCGACAATCATGAACGCCGGGAAGCCCTGCGACACGTCGGACCAGTCGATCTCGGAGGCCTCGCTCATCATGAGGTAGCCGACGTAGACCAGAGCACCGCAGGTGGCGGCGCTGGAAACGATGGTGACGATGGGGGAGAAGAACGCGGCGAGAATGAACAGCACACCGGTGGTGACGGAGGTGAGGCCCGTGCGGCCACCGTCGGCAGCGCCAGAGGTGGACTCGACGAAGGTGGTGATGGAGGAGACGCCCATAAAGCCACCGGCAGCAGCGGCCACGGAGTCGACGACCAGGATGGGACGGATGTCCTCGACATTGCCGTCCTCGGTCAAGAACTCGCCCTGCTTGGCGACGGCCATCGCGGTGCCCATGGTGTCGAAGAAGTCGCTCATGAGCAGCGAGAAGGCAACGACGAGCAGCATCGGGTCGGTCAGGACCTTCACGATGGCAAGGTTGCCGTCGGCAGTGCTGGCAAACGGGGCGCCGAAGGTCGAGAAGTCGAGCGGTGCGATGAGGCCCTCGGGCGCATGGGTGACGCCCAGCGGGATTCCGGCGATAACGGCGACGATGATGCCGATGAGCAGCGAGCCCGGCACGTTGCGGGAAGCCAGGGCAACCGTCACGACGATGGAGATGATGCCGACGATAAAGGTGGGGGAGGTGATGTCGCCCAGGCCGACAAGCGTACCGGCGCCAGCGGTGATGATGCCGGCGTCGCACAGGCCGATTATGGCGATAAACAGGCCCAGACCCACCGAGATGGCGTGGCGCAGGACCACGGGGATGGCGTCCATGATGGCCTCGCGCAGGCCGCACAGGACGAGCAGCAAGATGACGATGCCCTCGAGGAAGATAACGCTCATGGCCACGTGCCAGTCGCCGCCGCACATGGTGGTGGCGATGCCCGCGATCATGGCGTTGATGCCCAGGCCCGACGCGCAGGCGAGCGGGCGGTTTGCGAAGATGCCCATGCAGATGGTCATGATGCCGGCGCCCAGGCAGGTGGCGCAGGCGAGCGCTCCCGCATCAATGCCAGCGCCCGAGAGCACTGCGGGGTTGACGGCGATGATGTAGGCCATCGCCAGGAATGTTGTCAGTCCAGCGCGAAGTTCGGTCCCGATTGTGGACTTGCGCTCACTGACGTGAAAAAGTTCGTCCATGCATACCCTTTCCTTGTTCGGCCCCGAGTTTAGGCCGATTGACACGAACTCATTTACTATATCGCCTTTACAACCTTGCTGTTCCTCGCATGTTGATGTTCGGCGCTTTGTAACAGACGGACGGTATTTATCGCATGAAAATGTGTGGGTACCGTATACTTAAGCGGTTACAACGACCCCTATGGAGGAACGTATGATTAAAGAGCTTTGCCACGACGAGGCTATCCTGTCCCAGCGTTGCGAGGTTGCGACCGTCGAGGACGAGTCGGTTGCTCAGGACCTGATCGATACCATCAAGTCGCTCGATGATGCCGGCTGCTTGGCCGCCAACCAGATCGGCGTTACCAAGAAGGTCTGCGTCTACCTGGACGACGCCGGCGAGCCCCACGTGCTCTACAACCCCCGTCTGGTGTTTGGCCTGGGCGCCAGCAAGATGGAGGAGAGCTGCCTGACGCACGAGGAGGTCACCAAGTCCACGCGCTATATCAAGTGCAAGGTTGCCTTTGACCAGATCGTCGATGGCAAGATGCGCGAGCGCAAGCAGGACTTTGTGGGCTTCGAGGCGCAGATGGTCCAGCATATGATCGACCACTGTCTTGGAAAGTTGGTCTAAGGGGACCAAAGCACCGCACTTCGTCTCTTTTGGTCCGGGCGTGACATTGTTGTCATGTCCGGGCTTTTGTGTTTAGCGCCTTTTTGTTTGGTGACAATAACCTTAGCAGGACCGTAAAGCTAGGAGGCGCTATGTGCACGAGCATTCGATTTACCGATAATTCTGGCCACATGTATCTGGGCCGCAACCTCGACTGGAGCTTTGACTACGGCCAACAGGTTCGCGTGATGCCGCGCGGGTTCCACATTCCGTATTCGTTTATCGACGATGCGTCGGCGGCACACGCGGTAATCGGCATGTGCATCGATTACAAGAACTATCCCATGTTTTTCGACTGTGGTAACGATGCGGGTCTGGCTGTGGCGGGGCTCAACTTTCCCGGCTATGCCGAGTATGCCGAGGGCCCTGTCGACGGCAAGAACAATATCGCGGCCTATGAGTTTCCCCTGTGGGTGGCAGCGACGTTCTCGACGGTCGATGAGGTCGAGGCCGCGCTGCGCGACACGGTGATTGTCGCCAAATCTGCCGGAGAGGGGCTGGGCGTGTCGCTGCTCCATTGGATTATCGGCGACAGCCAGCGCAGCATCGTGGTCGAGATGATGGCTGACGGCCTGCATGTATACGACGATCCGGTCGACACCCTTGCCAACCAGCCGACCTTCCCGTGGCACATGGAAAACCTGCGCACCTATATCACCGCCACAAGCGATTTTCCGCAGACGGCGACATGGCGTGGCGCCGAGCTTAAGCCCTATGGAGCCGGTGCCGGCATGCGCGGCATTCCGGGCGATTGCTATTCGCCGAGCCGTTTTGTAAAGGCGGCGTACCTCAATGCCAATTACCCGCAAAAGGAGAGCGAGACCGAAAACGTCGTTCGCATGTTCCGTTCGCTCGAGGGCGTGGTGATGATCGAGGGAGCGTCCAGGATGGGCGATGGCAAGTTCGAGAAGACTATCTATACCGGATGCTTTAGCGCGCGCACGGGCAATTATTACTACGCGATGTATGGGGATCCGTCGATTCGCTACGTGAGCCTGATGGATGCCGAGGGCGCGAGCCCCGATAGGCTCGTGGTTCCCGAGCCGCGTCGTTCGTAGCTCACTGGTCCGTTGCGACATAAAACGGCCTCGCACCTCCTATGAGATGCGAGGCCGTTGTCGTCAATGGCTGGTGGCGTGTTAGAAGTTGGCGTCGTTGAACTGGGTGCTCTCGAGTCCGTCGAGTTGCTGTTCGGGCGTATCGGCGACGCTCTCGAGCAGCTCGGTGGGATCGACGTTCATGCTCTTGCCGGCCTCGTTGCCGTTGACCAAGTCGTCCGAGAAGATGTCGACCTCCATTTCCTCGGCCTCTTCGATCTGAACCTCGAGCGGCACCTGGGTGCGCACAAGTTTGACGGCCGGGCGCATGCGGGCAAAGAGCGGTACGTACTCAATGATGATGGCCGAGTTCTCGAGACCGTACCAGCGTGCCGGGCTTCCGCAGGCGCGGCGGACGGCGTACTTGATGGCCATCACGCGGTGGTCATTGCGGTTGATGTCCGTTTCGGGGGCAAGCATCTTGCGCAGCATGCAAAAGCGGAAGTCACCTACGTTGCCGCGCGTCTCGTAGATGGAGTAGGTGTGATGTTGCGGCGGCAGCTCGCCCGATGCCATCAAGTCGCCGACGATCTGACGCAGATAGGCGTTGACGCGCTGGTTGACCTTAAAGCCCAGGTCCAGGCGCACGCGGAACAAAAAGTCCGTGCCAAAGGTCTCGACGGAATACTCGTGCGTATAGGGTTCGTCGGTAACGTGCACGTTGATGAACCAATATGCCTTGGCGCGCTTGGGGTGCTTGTCCAGGATGGAATAGAGCACGTCGCGGTCGAGTGTGAGCGGGTCGGGGCTGTTGGTGAGAAATACCAGATTGTCGGCGAGCACGGGATAGGTCTCGTCATTGCGCAGGCGATTGAGCTGGTCGATGTACTTGGAGACGGGCAGCAGAATCGTCTGCGTGCGCTCGATGGCGGTGCCGCGACGCCACACATACATAAGGCCAAACAGCAGTGCGGCCAAGAAGATCATCACATAGCCGCCGTCAAAGAACATGGTGAGGCACGAGGCGAAAAAGCACAGCTCAATGGCGCCGAAGAGCAGGGCGAAGACGCAGGCGCCCAGCTTGTGCTTGAGAATGCCGGCGATATAGCTCGTCAAAAGCGTGGTGGTCATAAGCATGGTCACGGTAATGGCGAGGCCGTAGGCACTCTCCATGCGCTCGGAGTTTTGGAACAGCAGCACGATGAAGATGCAGCCGACCCACATGATGTTATTGACGAGCGGAATATAGAGCTGGCCCTTGGTGTCGCTGGGGTAGTGGATGCGCAGGTGCGGCATAAGGTTGAGGCGCGTTGCCTCGGATACCAGCGAGAACGAGCCGGTGATGAGCGCCTGTGAGGCGATGATGGCCGCCACGGCCGAAAGCACGATGGCAAACGGGCGTAGGGGCTCGGGGAGCATCATATAGAACGGGTTGACGATATCCATCGCGAGCATCTGGGGGTTGGAGTTATTGGCGAGCAGCCAAGCTCCCTGACCCAGATAGTTGAGGATAAGGGCCGCCTTAACAAATGGCCAGGATGCATAGATGTTTGCCTTGCCCACGTGGCCCATGTCCGAGTAGAGTGCCTCGGCACCGGTTGTCGACAGGAAGACAAAGCCGAGCACCATAATGCCCGAATGGTTGATGGGCGAGAACAGGAACATAATGCCGCGGATGGGGTTGAGCGCGCGCAAGATGGACAGGTTGCCGAGCATGTTGAACAGACCGGCGCCTGCCAGGAACAGGAACCACAGCGTCATGAGCGGGCCGAAGAGCTTGCCGATTGACGAGGTGCCGGCGCGCTGCATGGCAAATAGGCCGCAGATAATGATGATGGTGATGATGATGACGTTGGTCTGGCCGTCGCCCAGCAGCGCATGGCCCCATTCGATGGTGCGTAGACCCTCGATGGCTGTGGTGACCGTGACGGCGGGGGTGAGGATGCCGTCGGCGAGCAGCGCCGCGCCGCCGATCATGGCGGGCAGAATCAGCCATGGTGCCACCTTGCGTACGAGGCTGAACAGGGCGAAGATGCCGCCTTCGTTGTGGTTGTCGGCCTTCATGGCGATTACCACGTACTTGACCGTGGTCACGAGCGTCATGGTCCAGATGACGAGCGAAAGCGCGCCCAGGATCATGTCCTCGCTGACGGTACCGATGCCGCCGTTGTTGGCGACGATTGATTTCATGGTGTACATAGGGCTCGTGCCGATGTCGCCATAGACGACGCCGAGCGTTACGAGCAGCATGCCAGCGGAGAGGGGGATGGCTCCGTGCCCGCCTTGCCCGCGCTGGTCTTGGAGGTTTGCCTCCAGTTTGTTGTGTGCCACGAGGACTCCCTTAGACATCCGGTTATCTGTCTAGGACAAAAAACTTTATGCCGTCTTTATACATACAAGAGCAGTTTGGCACATCGGGTTATTTTAGACAATAATCCTCAGCTGGGGATTATTTATCTACGCAGGTAGCATTTCAAAGCAGGGGCTTTTAAGCACGTGCTATCTGGGCGATGCCAGCCTTGACGTTTGCGCGTTTGCCGGCGAGTTCGCAAAAGAGCGCGCCGCCGATGATAAGCGCGGCGCCCATCAGGCGGACCGGTGTTATGGCTTCACCCAAAAGGGCGGCCGAGAACACGACCGCCGAAAGCGGCTCGAGGTAGCCGACGACGGCGACGGTCTGGACGGGCAGCTTGGCGACGGCGCTAAAGTAGAGCAGGCAACCAATGCCGGTGTTGACGACGCCGAGCATAGCGACGGCGCGCCAATCAATACTGGCGGCGACGCCGGCGGACAGGAATGAGGGAGCGCCCTGCGTGATAAGTGTGAGGGCCAGCGCGGTCACAAAGGCGGCGCTCACCTGGAGCGTGGAGTTCTCGAGGCCTTCGATGTGTGGCGCACCCTTGCTAGCGATGACCATCAATGCGTAGCAGAAGGCCGAGACGATGCCGCAGACAATACCCGCAATGGGCATATTGCCGCCTAGACCTTGTGCCGCAATGAGAAAAGCACCGCAGGCGACGGCGATAAAGCCGGCGATTTTGCTGCCGGTCAGCTTTTCGCCAAAAATGAGCGGGGAGAGGGCCATAACGATGATGGGGCCACAGTAATACAACAGCGAGGAGATACCAACGCCGATCGTCTGATAGGCGCGGAACAGGAAAATCCAGCTGGCGCCCAGCGCGGCGCCCGAGACGATGAGCGCTGCGGCCTCGCGGGGGCGAGACGGAGCCTGCAGGTTATGGCGCTTGGTTATGAAGAGGATGGCGGCAAGGGTGAGAGCGCCCAAAAACGTGCGCAACAGTACGATATCGGAGCTCGGCAGCGCGATGGCAGCGGCGATGATGCCGTTGGAGCCAAACAATAGCAATGCTGCTAAGTACGTAAACAATCCGTTGTTCATGTGCTGACATCCCCTCTATATCCGAGCATGTTCACTATGGGTGAACTGGCTTTAGAAGAAAAGCGAATATAATGCATGGATAACATGACAAAAACTCATGTAAAGGTGGAGGGGTGCCGTGGAAACGAATATTCAAAAGATGCAGGTGCTGCTCGAGACGGTGCGTGCCGGCAGTTTTACGCGCGCCGCCGAGCGGCTGAGCTATTCGCAGTCGGGCGTGAGCCGCATGGTGGGCGACCTTGAGACCGATTGGGGTTTTAAGGTGCTCGACCGCAGCCGCGAGGGTGTGGTGCTTTCTGCCGATGGGCGGCAGATCATGCCGGCGGTTGAGGCGCTCTGCGAGGAGTTTGGCCGCCTGCAGCGACACGTGGACGAGATGCGTGGGCTCATGCGCGGCAAGATCTGCATTGGTACGTTTTCGAGTGTGGCGACCCACGTGCTGCCACCGGTCATTGCGCGTTTTCGCGCCGATCACCCGGACGTCGATTATGAGTTGCTGATGGGCGATTACTCAGAGATTGAACAATGGGTGGCGGAGGGGCGCTGCGACCTGGGCTTTATCCCGCGTGAGCCCCGAGAAAACGGCATGGCATCACGGTCTTTAGTGTGTGATGAGCTGATGGCGGTGGTGCCGACAGATTCGTTGCTTGCCACGGCGGAGTTCGTCTCTCTTACCGATTTGGCAAGAGAGCAGTTTATTCTGCTGGAACGGGGTACCGATGATGAGATTACGCCGCTATTCCGTCGGGCGGGGCTGGCGGTGCGCTCAAAACTGTCGACTTGGGATGACTATGCGATTATGGCTATGGTCGAGGATGGCCTGGGCGTGAGCATTCTTCCCGCGCTCATCTTGCGTCGCTGCCAGTTCGATGTTGCTGTGCGTCCGCTCGAGGGGCATCCCCATCGGCAGATCAACGCCATATATCGAACGGCCGATGTTTCGCTTGCCGCCGCTCGTTTCCTCGAATACCTCTAAATGCGTGCACGTCGTTATCGCCTTGGGATAAATCTCGAGGTCTTGCTCATTTTATTTTTGAAATTGAACTTTTCGAAATAGCACGGCGTTATACTGCTGCCTAAATTGAACTCAGGTTCAATTCGTGTTGTATAAATTGAACTTTGCCAGCAAGGAGGTTCTAGTGGCCCAAGAGACGTTTAGCGATCGTCTGCGACAGGCTATGTCCGATCGCGACGTTCGCCAGTCGGACGTGATCCGCGCATCGGAGATGCTCGGCAAAAAACTCGGCAAGAGTCAGATGAGCCAATATGTGAGCGGCAAGACGATTCCGCGGCGCGATGTGGCTGAGCTGCTCGCCCGTATTTTGGAGGTCGATGTTACCTGGCTGCTTGCCGGCGACGCCGATCAAGGCGAGGCATCATCACCCCGCAACGATTCCAAGCCCGAACCCCATCCCTCAGCTCAAATTGCAAGGAGCACCACCATGCGTACTTTTTCTAAATCCACCAAGCTCGATAACGTCCTGTATGACGTGCGCGGTCCCGTCGTCGACGAGGCCGCCCGTATGGAGGACGAGGGCGAGCGCATCCTCAAGCTCAATATCGGCAACCCGGCGCCCTTCGGTTTCCGCACGCCCGATGAGGTCATCAAGGACATGCGCCAGCAGCTGCCCGACTGCGAAGGCTATTCCAACTCGCGTGGCCTGTTCTCCGCGCGCAAGGCGATCATGCAGTATTCGCAGATCAAGGGCCTGCCCAACGTTCAGATGGAGCATATCTACACGGGCAACGGCGTGTCCGAGCTCATTCAGCTTTCGATGAACGCGCTGCTCGACAATGGCGACGAGATTCTGATCCCCAGCCCCGACTATCCGCTCTGGACGGCGTGCGCAACCCTTGCCGGCGGTCATCCTGTGCACTATCTGTGCGATGAGCAGGCGGATTGGTATCCCGACCTGGAGGATATGGAGTCCAAGATCACGAGCGCGACCAAAGCCCTCGTTATCATCAACCCCAACAACCCCACGGGCTCGGTCTACCCGCGCGAGGTGCTCGAGGGCATCGTCGAGGTTGCACGCAGGCATCAGCTGATGATCTTTGCCGATGAGATCTACGACCGCCTGTGCATGGACGGCTACGAGCACGTCTCGATTGCCTCGCTCGCTCCTGATCTGCCCTGCGTCACCTTTAGCGGCCTTTCCAAGTCGCACATGATCGCGGGCTATCGTATTGGCTGGATGGTGCTTTCGGGCAACCAGCGCTGCATGAGCGACTTCATCATGGGCATTAACATGCTCTCCAACATGCGCCTGTGCTCCAACGTGCCGGCTCAGTCGATCGTTCAGACGGCGCTCGGTGGCCATCAGTCCGTCAACGACTACATCCGCCCCGGCGGCCGTGTCTACGAGCAGCGCAACTTTGTGTATGAGGCGCTCAACAAGATTGACGGCATCTCGGTGGTTAAGCCGCGTGCGGCGTTCTACATCTTCCCCAAGATGGATGTGAAGAAGTTCAACATTACCGATGACGAGCAGTTCGCCCTTGACCTGCTGCACGAGAAGAAGATCCTGATCACGCGCGGCGGCGGCTTTAACTGGGCTGAGCCCGACCACTTCCGTATCGTGTACCTGCCGCGCATGGAAGTGCTCAAAGAGTCCCTCGAAGACCTCGCCGACTTCTTCGACCATTACCGCCAGAGCTAATTAGTTCCGCCGTTCTACCGAACGGCGGACCACTTGACGCTGCGCGAGCCGCATTCACGCCAATCTGACGTTCAATTTCGAGGGCGCGACCAGAAGGTCAGCGCCCTCTCATTTCACGTCACCTTGGCGCAAATGCGGCTCGCTCGCTGGCGTGTGCTCAACCTGTATCGTTATCACGATCCGCATGCAACGGAGGAAAGCAGGTCATTTTCCTTGGCTTTCTAGATAACGATTCCGCAACAGTGGTCGATTTCGTGTTGGATGATCTCGGCGGTGTAGCCCGAGAAGTTTTTGATGCGGTGGACGAAATTCTCGTCCAAATACTCAACCTTAATGCGGCGATAGCGAGTACAGGGGCGCTCGCCGGAAAGCGAGAGACATCCTTCGCTCGTCTGATAGGAATTGACCTGCTCAAGAATTTGAGGGTTGTACATCAGCAGCGCCCTGTTGCCGTCCTTTACGCAGATGATGCGTTTGCGCACGCCAATCATGTTGGCGGCAAGGCCCACGCACTCGTGCTCATGCTCATGGAGCGTATCCAGGAGGTCCTGCCCGGTCGCGGCATCGTCGGGTCCCGCGTCTTCGGAAGGCAGGCGCAAAAAGAACTCGGATTTCATGATGGGCTTAATCATGGCGGGCTCCTCATGTCTCGTGCTTTCGTGGACTTTTAATAATAGCGCGGAAGGAAAGCTGCGCGTCAGCGTTACAATCTTTCAACGTTGGACCATGTTGTCGGATCCGTCGCGTGCGGCGTCTGACGTAAGTCTAGGGCTCATGCTCGCCCTGGACTGTTCCTCTGGGGCGATGCGACTGTCGTTCCAAGAGGAAGGAAATGCATGGGGAGCAAATCTCAGCAACAAGTTCAAGCAACGCTATTGGCCACTTCGGCGTTTCTCGTCGTAATGTATATTGCAGCCTTTGTTGCCGCGTTTAACGAGAACATCATTAACGTGGCACTGCACGATATCATGGCGGCCTTTTCGGTGAGTGCCGCCACGGCGCAGTGGCTAGTTTCGGGCTACATGATCGTGACATCGATCTTTACGGCCATCATGGCCTATCTGTCCGGTCGTTTCTCGACGCGCAAGCTGCTGTTTTTCGCATGCGGATGCCTGGTCGCCGGCGAAGTCCTGTGCCTGGTCGCTCCGTCGTTTGCCGTTTTGCTGCCAAGTCGTATTTTGCAGGCTGCGGGATCGGGTATCTTGTTTCCGCTCATGATGAATGTGGTGCTATCTTGCGCCCCGCGCGAGAAACTCGGTCTGTATCTGAGCCTGGGCGGTGCCTGCATTACGCTAGGGCCGGCGTTCGGACCCGTGATCAGCGGTCTTATGTGCACGTTGTTTGGCTGGAGGGCGGTGTTCGTAGTGCCGCTGGTGGGCGGTGTCGTGGTCGCCGCTGCGGGCGCAAGGCTCGTTCGGAATGTCGGAAAGCGCTCGAATTCCACGCTTGATATTCTGTCGGTTGTTTTGCTCGCCGTCGGCATTACGGCGTTTGTGTATTCCGTAGGCGAGTTCTCGACCAATGTGATGACCGGTATCGTGGCGCTTTTCGCCGCTGTTGTGGTGCTCGGCCTGTTTGCGGTTCGTCAGCTCAAGCTCGAGCATCCGGTGCTTAACGTGCGCCCCATGGCGAGCGTTCGTTTTTGGCCTGCGTGCCTGCTTGTGGTGGTGTCGATGACGACGAGGTTCTCGATGAGCGTTTTGCTGCCGCTCTATTTTGAGGGCGCATACGGCATGACCGCACTTGTTGCTGGCTTGCTCATTTTGCCGGCGATTGCCTGCAACGCCGTGACCTCGATTGTGGGCGGACGCGTGATGGATGCCCGTGGTGCGTGGCCGCTGCTGCCGGTCGGCTTTGCCCTGATCGCTGTGGGGCAGACGGCAATCTCGATGACCGCGGCAAGCATGAACATCGGCGTTGTCGTGCTGCTGACCGTTGTGGTGTATGCCGGCGTCGGTTTGGTACTGAGCCCCTCGCAGACCGCCGGTTTGGAGACGCTTCCCGCCGCTGAGCATCCTCACGGAACGGCATTGCTTAACACGTGGAACATGATTGCCGCGTCGTTTGGTCCGTCGCTGTTTATCGGCCTGCTTTCGAGTTCTGCGGTGGCTGCTGGCGCCGCAGGCGTTGCGTCGGACGTTGCCCAGGCGATAGGATTTGCAGCCGCCGTGCGCGTGGCGGCCGTGATTGCCGTTGTCGGGTTCGCGGTGTCGCTGGTGTACGCTCGCCGCGAGTCGCACATGTCGCATTAATGTGTGCACATAGATTCTGCAGCTAGATTGGATGGCGACACCATAAACTAATGGACGTTTTGCCGAGAGGCATGAATGTATAAAGCGCAAAGAGTGCGCGACGGGCCCCGCGAATGGGGCGATGATGCCCGAGAGGGCCAAGAAGGAGTCTCATGTCCGAGAACGAAGAGATCATGAACGAGACCGAGAACGAGACCATGGCTGCCGAGGTCGAGGCAGTCGAGACCGTGGAGACCGAAGCTGCTGAGGTTGAGGCTGCTGACGAGGTTTCCGCCGAGGAGGCCGAGGTTGTCGAGGCCGCCGCTGATTACGATGACGAAGAGCTGATGGACAAGATGCAGAAGGCTGCCCGCCTGCTGCGCAGCCGTCGCTTTGCTATTTCCAAGGAGGAGGAAGCCAAGGCCGAGCGCATGGCGAACATCGAGCGCGCCATCAAGCTTCTTGACCTCAAGCCCAAGATGGAGCAGAAGGAAATGTCCGACCTGCTGGGCATGCGCCTTCGTGAGCTCGATGGCCTGATGGCCGAGGCCGAGGCTGCCGATCTGGTCGGCCGCATCGACGACGCCGAGGGCGATATGCGCAAGATCGTCGTCTTCGCTGCCGAGGATGCCGCTGAGGGCCTGACCGAGCTTGCCAACAAGAAGGAGAAGCTCCTGCCCGAGCTTTCTTACGAGGAGGCCACCGAGCTGATGGCCGCTCTCGATAAGGTTATCGCTCCGCTCGTCGCCATGGGCTTGGACGAGGACCGCGGTCCTCGCGGCGGCCGTGACGACCGCGGTGGCCGTGGCGGCGACCGTGGCGGCCGCGGCGGCTTTGGCGATCGCGGTGGCCGTGGCGGTGACCGCGGCGGCCGCGGTGGCGATCGCGGTGGCCGTGGCGGCTTTGGTGACCGTGGCGGCGACCGTGGCGGTCGCGGCGGCTTTGGCGGCAACCGTGGTGGCTATGGCGATCGCGGTGGCAACCGTGGCGGCTTCGGCGGCAACCGTGGTAACGACCGCGGCGGTCGCGGTGGCGATCGTGGCGGCCGCAACGGTGGCGGCTTCCGCGGCAACCGCTTTTAGTTGAGTTACGGCGTTTTACCAAACGCCGTAACTGCTCGACGCTGCAAACCCGCCAGAGCGGCAATCTGCCTTTCAACTTCGGCGGCATGACCAAAAAGGCAATGCCGCCTTGTTTCAAGGCACCTTGCTCGCTCTGGCGGGTTTTCGCTGTCGGTACCAAAGCATCGGCGTTGCCTTGATCCAAACCTACCAAAAAGGGACAGGTTTATTTTGGTCGGTTTTATCTGGGCAAACGTGGTCGTCTATCGCAATATGGTCGTTGGGGACGTTCTTGTTTGACTAGTCGTTTAAGAACGTCCCCAACGACTACATAGCATGAGAGTGGATAATCTCCCGGTTTGAGCCTGCATTCAAGCTCAAAGTGGGAGATTATCCACTCTCATTTGTTGTATGTCCGAAAATCCACGCTCGTTTAAATTCTGCCTACATTTGCAGGAACAGTTCGTGGAGGCGGGTGTCTTCGTCGAGCTCGGGGTGGAAGGTGACGCCGAGCTGGTTGCCTTGGCGGGCGGCGACGATGCGACCGTCGACTTCGGCTAGGGCCTCAGTGTCGCCGTGCACTTCGACGATGCGGGGCGCGCGGATAAACGTCAGCGGCACCTCACAGTCGATACCGCCTACCTGCCCCTTGGTGCGAAAGCTGCCGAGCTGTCTGCCGTAAGCATTGCGCTCAACGAGCACATCCATGGTTGCCAAGCGCGGCGTCCCCTTATCGTCGTGGGCGGCAAGATCGCGCGCCAACAGAATCAAGCCGGCGCAGGTGCCCAGGACGGGCATGCCCTCAACAATGCGGGTGCGAAGCTCATCGAGCATACCAAGCTCGGCAAGTAACTTGCCCTGAACGGTGGACTCGCCGCCGGGGAGGACCAGGCGGTCAAAGTTCTGCTGCAAATCGGCCGCCTGCCTCATCTCGATACAACGTGCGCCCAGCTCGGACAGTCTTGCCTCGTGCTCGGCAAAAGCGCCCTGGACCGCCAGCACGGCGACCGTTTGGTCTGCATAATCGCTCATGTGCGATCCTTTCTGCTGGACTAGCGCCCGCGCTCCTCCATGATGATCTCGATTTCGTCGGCGTTGATGCCCACCATGGCCTCGCCCAGGTCCTCCGAAAGCTCGGCGATGAGCTTGGCGTCGGTGAAGTTTGCCACGGCCTTGACGATGGCGGCGGCGCGCTTGGCGGGGTCGCCGCTCTTAAAGATGCCCGAGCCAACAAAGACGCCCTCGGCGCCCAGCTGCATCATCAGCGCGGCGTCGGCGGGGGTCGCGACTCCGCCGGCGGCAAAGTTTACGACGGGGAGCTTGCCCGCGGCATGGACCTCGCGCACCAGCTCGACCGGAACCTGCAGCTGCTTGGCTGCCTCAAAGAGCTCGTCGTCGCGCAGGGCAACAACGTCGCGGATCTGCTTTTGGATCTTGCGCATATGGCGCACGGCCTGAACGACGTCGCCCGTGCCCGGCTCGCCCTTGGTGCGAATCATCGTGGCGCCCTCGGCAACACGGCGCAGTGCCTCGCCCAGATCGCGGGCGCCGCAGACAAACGGCACGTCAAACTGGGTCTTGTCGATGTGATAGACATCATCGGCGGGGGAGAGGACCTCGGATTCGTCGATGTAGTCGATTTCGATGGCCTGCAGGATCTGCGCCTCGACAATGTGGCCGATGCGGCACTTGGCCATAACGGGGATGGAGACAGCTTTTTGGATGCCCTTGATCATCTTGGGATCACTCATGCGCGAGACGCCGCCTGCGGCGCGGATGTCGGCCGGGATGCGCTCGAGCGCCATGACGGCGCAGGCGCCCGCCTCCTCGGCGATGCGTGCTTGCTCGGGCGTGGTGACGTCCATGATGACGCCGCCCTTGAGCATCTGCGCGAGCTCGCGATTGAGTTTGACGCGATCGGCCTTGCTGGTCTGTTCTGCCATGGTTGCTCCCTTGGTTGGCATGTGCATTGCTTAACGGAACATCCTATCGGGGAGCTGGGTATGGCGAAATACTCAGTTTTCGAGATAATAACAAGGTCAGACTAATGCCAGATTGAATGATTCAATAAGGTCAGGTGATAGACCCATGCTTGACTACAATTTGGAAAATCGCGGCGAAGCATCGCTTTATGAGTATGTTTACCAGCAAATTCGCGATGATATTGTTGCTGGCCGTATTGCGGCGGGGGAGCATCTGCCGTCTAAGCGCGCCTTTGCGAGTCATCTGGGTATCAGTGTCATTACCATCGAGAATGCATATAGCCAGTTGCTTGCCGAGGGCTATATTTGCTCAATGCCGCGTCGTGGCTACTACGCGTGCGAGCTCCCGGATGCGCCGGTTTTGGCTTTGGCTGCGGGGGATATCGACCGAGATGCTGTCCCTGTTGGTCCCAGCGCGCATGATGCCATGGGGCAGGCAGAGCGATTCGACGCACTTTCTCCTTCCGCTTTGGAGGCGGCGCGGCTTTGGCAAAGTGCGCTACGGGCGACGCTGACGTCCGAAGACGAACGTGAAATCTTTTCGCCCGCACCGGCGCAGGGCACCGCTCGACTGCGACGTGCGATTGCGCGCCATCTGCGCGGGACAAGGGGCATGAATGTCAATCCCGACAATATCGTTATCGGTGCGGGCGCCCAGCTGCTCGATACCATGTTGGTTCAGTTGCTTGGCGCGGACAAGGTGTATGCCGTCGAGGATCCAGGCTATTTGCGCTTGACGCGCATCTATCAGGCCATGGGTTGCGAAGTGCGGCATGTCCCGTTGGATGCTGAGGGCGTGGACTTGAGCGCGCTGCAGAAAACCGGGACCGATGTCCTTCACCTGATGCCGTCTCATCAGTATCCGACCGGTCTTGTGACGAGCATTGCACGTCGCTATGCGTTGCTGAGCTGGGCCGCCGAGCGGCCAGGTCGGTATCTCATCGAAGACGACTTTGATTGTGAGTTTCGCCTTGCCGGCAAGCCGATTCCCGCGCTCGCGTCGATCGATGCCGCCCAGTCGGTTATCTACACCAACACGTTTTCGAAGAGCCTTTCATCGGCGTTACGTTTGGCGTACATGGTGCTGCCCGATGAACTAATGGAGAGGTTTAAACGCAACCTTGGTTTCTACGCCTCGTCGGTAAGTTCTGTTGATCAGGTTGCCTTGGCGCGTTTGCTGGAATCGGGTGATTACGAGCGACATGTGAACCGCGTGCGCGTTCGTGCTCGCGAGGCGCGTGATGGCCTGGCGGCGCTTGTACGGAAAGCGTTTCCGGCAGGGGAAGTCTCGATCGAGTACGCGGACGCCGGCCTTTACTGCGTCGTGGCCGTGGAACGTGACGCGGGCGGAAGCTCTTTTGCACGGGCCCTCACGCGCTCGAGCATCCCTTATATCGATATCAATGACTGCTTTTGGTGCGCTGATGACGCGCCTGTCCCTGAAAACCCGACTCGAATCCTTGTCCAGTATGACGATCTGAGTCCAAAAGTACTAACTACCTTGGAATTGCAGCTAATGGGGGGCACTCTGCAACCTAAGTGAGTAGACTTTTAGCACTTTGGCGACCAGGTAGTTTTGTAACAAGCTATCTACCTGCGGTTTTGAAAAGCAGGATGACCGGCCTGCTCGGGATGTTCAAAAAAGTCTACTCACTTGCCGCGCAAAGCTCCTGCATGAGAAAAAAAATGGGGTTTTCAACAGGGCTTCGTCCAGCTCTCGGCAAGCTTTTGGCCAGTTGGGGAGGGCTGTTGAAAACTTGGCAGTCTGTTCGGCGCCATTTTTGGTGCGTTCGCGCCAATGCGTGACTGACTGGGTTGAAATTCGTGTTTTCCTGTGCCTATGAAGAATCTACTTTGTGACATATCAGCTTTTAGGTACTGGCGTTTGCCTCCTCAAGTCCGCGCTTTGTGTCCGCCGCTTCCACGACCGGAAGAAGACCGGCAGCGATATGATCTCGCCCGCAACCCGACGGCTGCGGTCGCGCTCGGTTTTCCGTTGTATACATTGGTTCGGTCGAGAAACAAACGGACTTGTCCTGCCAGCATTAGGCAGCGGCTGTTTCTTGGTGAGCTTCCCAGGGAATCCGTGCTGGAAACGGAGCATGGGGTTTTGATTACGTCTCCTCTACTGACGGCATTCATCATGTTGCGGCATCTGACGGATCTTCAGCTTCTTTTGGTATTGGCGGAGATGTGTGGCTTGTTTGCGGTGTGTGCCCTGCCGGCGGCACTTGAGGCGGAGCTTTCGCGTGCAATTGATTCGGGCGCGATTTCGACAACGTTCGGTTGGGTGCGCTGCCCGTCCGAGGACGGCACCGCCTCAAATTAATGGCGTCGAGACGCTTTGGTTTTGGGTGGAGATCTTGACCGTTTTTGTTCAGATGTTTGTGGGATGCGTTACGGCAATAGATTTATAGCGGTATCGCAACTCGTTCCATTGGGCGCCGCGTCGCCTTTTGAGGTCGAGGCGTATTTGCTACTTGCACTGCCGCGATCCCTGGGAGGCGAAGGTTTTTGCGGCATAGAGCTCAATGTTGAAGTGATGCTAAGCACAAGTGCTCGAGCGATTGTGGGAAAGTCCCGTGTATATATCGACCTACTTCTTTTTTCGCCGGACGGCAGGCGACAAGTGGCCATTGAATGTCAGGGAAAGGCCTCGCACGGACGCGCAGGGGATGGCTTGCGTGATGCAGACCGCATGACGGCGCTTCAGGCTATGGGCTACGACGTGATTCTCCTGACACACAGACAGATATCCGATGAGGATAGATTCCGCGCGATCGTTAAGGCCGTATGCAGGATGCTCGATGCTGAATATCGTGATAAAAGCTCAGATGAGCAAAGGGCTGAGACATTACTCCGGTCTGAACTGTTCGTTGACTGGACAAAATTGGGAGTAATTGACGGAAAGATGCCCGTTAGACACAAAACAGCTCGATCGTGGACGGCTGCGGTTCTAAGTGAGTAGGCTTTTGGCACTTTGGCGACCAGGCCGTTTTGAAACAAGTCATTTACCTGTGACTTTATAAAGCAATACGGATGGTCTGCTCGGCAAGTTTCGAAAAGTCTACTCACTTAGTTTTTGACGAGAGACCGATGCCGAAGATAGCTCTATTTCAGGGCGTTTACGAGTTCTCGAGACACGAAAAAAGGCCCGAACCATGCAGCCCGGGCCTTATGAAGCTAGAGATTATCTCTCAGGCTGCTGGCTTAGCCAAAGTAGCGCTTGAGCAGGCCGGCGAAAGCCTTGCCGTGGCGAGCCTCGTCGCGAGCCATCTCGTGCACGGTGTCGTGGATGGCATCGAGGCCAGCGGCCTTGGCGCGCTTGGCAAGATCGGTCTTGCCGGCGGTGGCGCCGTTCTCGGCCTCAACGCGCATTTCGAGGTTCTTCTTGGTGGAGTCGGTCACGACCTCGCCCAGGAGCTCAGCGAACTTGGCGGCGTGCTCGGCCTCCTCGTGGGCAGCCTTCTCCCAGTACAGGCCGATCTCGGGATAGCCCTCGCGATGAGCGACGCGAGCCATGGCCAGGTACATACCGACCTCAGAGCACTCGCCCTCAAAGTTGGCGCGCAGATCGGCAACGATGTCCTCGGAGACGCCCTCCATCTTGGCGACGCCCACGACGTGCTCGGCAGCCCACTCGAGCTGGCCCTCCTCCTGCTTCAGGAAGCGAGAGCCGGGAACGCCGCACTGGGGGCACTTGAAATCCTCGGGCAGCTGGTCGCCGTCGAACTCTTCCACATAACCGCAAACGGGGCAAACAAACTTCATGATTCGATCCTTTCGATCGATGGCGATGGTGCGCTCGTCCGGTCCCGTAAGGGCCCTCTCCGGACGTGCGTCTTGACGAGTTCTATTATCCATAAATGAGACCGAATGTGAAGCCTATTAGGAATGATTTTTAATAAAACAATTTAAGCATGTGTAGATGTTGATTGATTAACGATTGCTAGACCTCGTGCGACCTCCGATGAGTACAATCGGTCGAGCAAATGTTGACCAATCAACAAATGAAGGAGCTTCCTTTATGCATCTAGCCCGCCGCGCCTGGTGCCGAACGTATCAAACGGTTTTTCGCATCGCATTGCCGGTGCTGCCCTATACCGAGCCACGCATTTTAGAGCACGCTGAGGAAGTGCCCGCAGTGCTTCAAAAGCGTTCAATACACCATGTTCTTATCGTGACAGATCCCGGCATTGCCCGTCTGGGGCTCACGGCACCGCTCGAGACAGCGCTCGCGTCCAAGGGAATTAGCGCTGCGGTCTATGCCGAAACACGTGCGAACCCCACGGTCTCAAACGTGGAGGAAGCGGCATCTCTGTATCGAGAGAGCACCTGCCAGGCCATTATCGGCTTTGGCGGCGGTTCGGCCATGGACTGCGCCAAGGGCGTGGGCGCGCGCATCGCGCAGCCAAAGAAGCCCATCAACAAGATGCGCGGCCTGTTGCGTATCCATCGTCGCCTGCCGCTGCTCATCGCCGTTCCCACCACGGCGGGCACGGGAAGCGAGGTCACGCTTGCAGCGGTAATTACCGACGACGAGACGCACTACAAGTATCCCATTAACGACTTTGTGCTGATCCCGCGCTTTGCGGTGCACGACCCCGAGTTTACGCGCGGCCTGCCCGCCTCCATTACGGGGCAAACGGGCATGGACGCCCTGACGCATGCCGTCGAGGCCTTTATCGGGCGCAGCACCACGCCCTATACGCGCAAGATGGCGCGCCAGGCGGTGCAGCTCATCCACGACAATTTGCTCGAGGCCTATGAGTGCGGTGGCAACATGCGTGCGCGCCGCAATATGCTTTCGGCGGCGTATAAAGCGGGCGTTGCCTTTACACGCTCTTATGTTGGATACGTCCATGCCATCGCGCACAGCCTGGGCGGGCGTTACGGGATTCCCCACGGCTTGGCCAACGCCATCATCCTGCCGCACATGCTTCGCGCCTATGGCGAAGCTGCTGCTCCCAAGCTCGCCGATCTCGCCCGCATGGCCGGCATTGCGCCGGCTAATGCGCTGGACAACGTGGCTGCTGAGGCCTTTATCGATTGGGTCGACCGCATGAACGCCGCCTTGGGCATACCCAAATATGTGACGGGCATTCGCCGCTCCGACATTCCTGAGATGGCGGCGCATGCCGATGCCGAGGCCAATCCCCTGTACCCCGTTCCGCTTTTAATGGACCGTTTGGAGCTCGAGCATATGTACGAGGTCGTTGCGGGTGGTATGTTTGAAGACGAGAACTAGGAGGGCCCATGAACACCGAGGAAATCGCGCGCATCGTTGCCGATCAGCGCGCCTATTTTAAGACGCACGCCACGTTTGATGTCAACGCTCGCCGTCGCGCGCTCGTGAGCTTGCGCGACGCAGTGCGGGCGCACGAAGCCGATATTGCCCATGCGCTCAAGACCGATCTGGGTAAGTCACATGACGAAGCCTATATGTGCGAGATCGGCACCTCGCTTTCCGAGATCCGTCATCAGATTGCGCACGTGGCTCGATGGAGTCGTCCGCGCCTGCGCCCGTGCGACCTCGCCAACGCCGTGAGTGTGTGCAAGACGCAAGCCGTGCCCTATGGCGTCGCGCTCATCATGGCCCCCTGGAACTACCCGTTTTTGCTAACGCTCGAGCCGCTCGCTGGCGCTCTTGCCGCAGGCAACACCGTGGTCATCAAGCCGAGTGCCTATGCTCCGGCATCGAGTGCGGTGCTCAAGCAGATCTGTGAAGAGGCATTTGATCCGTGCCTGGTGACGGTTGTCGAGGGCGGGCGCGCCGAGAACGAAGCGCTGCTCGACGAGTGCTGGGACAAGATCTTCTTTACCGGTAGCGTTCCGGTCGGCAAGTTCGTTATGGAGCGCGCAAGTAAAAACCTTACGCCCGTGACGCTTGAGCTGGGCGGGAAGAGTCCCTGCATCGTGGATGCGACGGCTAACTTGAAGGTCGCGGCGCGCCGTATCGCCTTTGGTAAATGGCTCAACGTGGGGCAGACTTGCGTGGCGCCCGACTACCTGCTGGTCGATACGCGCGTGCACGACGAGCTGCTGGGTCTCATCAAGGAAGAGGTCCGCCGTATGTTTGGCGAGCATCCGCTCGATAACGAGGATTACGGGCATATCGTCAACGCCAAGCATTTTGCGCGCGTGCGCGGGCTGATCGATCCCGATAAGGTCGTGCTTGGAGGTACCGCGCGCGAGACTTCGCTCAAGATTGAGCCGACGATTTTGGACGGCGTGGCGCCTGAGGACGCCGTAATGCAGGAGGAGATTTTCGGCCCCATCTTGCCGGTGCTGACGTTTGAGAGCTTGGATGAGGCCGAGGCGTTCATCACGAATCACCCGACGCCGCTGGCCCTGTATGTCTTTAGTCAGGATCGCGCGGTTCAGCAGCGCTTTGTGCGCTACGTACCCTTTGGCGGCGGCTGCGTTAATGACACGATCATGCATCTGGCTACGAGCCATATGGGCTTTGGTGGCATGGGCGCGAGCGGCATGGGGCAGTACCATGGCCGCGAGAGCTTCGATACGTTTAGTCACAAGAAGAGCATCGTGAACAAGGCAACCTGGCTCGACGTGCCATTCCGCTATGCTCCTTACGCAAGCTGGAAGCACAAGTTCGTGCGCATGTTTGTGCATTAGAATCAGATGACATAGGGATAAACAAAGTGGCCGTCCCCGCGTAAGCGAAGACGGCCATTTCTCACGATGAAAACGTGTATCGGAGTTGGCAAGACCCGCTGCCACGGGTGCCATCCGTGTTCCTATCTTATCTGCAAGCGTTCCGTTGCGCAAGCGTTGCGGCAAACGATTGAAAGACACGGACGGGGTGAATTTGTGTCCGCACGAACCCGTAGACTTCTCAACTATGTGGTGGATACTCGCTAATCGGTGATGGAGGCGGTCATGTTTGATGACGATGACCTGTTCAATCTGGTAGACGATCCGTTTGAGTGGGATTCGCTGCTCGATGACGATGAGTTGGAGCAGGACCGCAAAAAGCAAAAGGATAAGAACGCCCGGGGTAAAGGTTCGAATAAAAAGGACAAGCGCCGCCGAGGTCTGTTCGGTGGGCTCTTTGGGTAATTGTCTCGTCGCTGCGTCTGTATACTAGACAGGTCTTATACGCGTTGCGAAATGAGGACATAGACGATGATGTGGTTTACCGCCGACCTGCACCTGGGCGATACGAATATCCTGCACGACATGGATCGACCGTTTGACTCGGTCGAGGAGATGAACCGCCGTGTCATCGATGCCATCAACGAGTGCGTGGCTGTGGACGACCGCCTTTATGTCCTGGGAGACTTTACGTATCGATTGCCCCTGGCGGAAGCGGTGCGCCTGCGCGAGCGCATCGAATGTCAGAACGTAACGCTCATCTGCGGTAACCATGACGGCGACTGGGAAGATCCAGACGCGCCGCACATTTGGGATGAGGTGCGCGATTATCTGGAGGTCGCCCCCGGTTACGCTAAGGGCCATCGCCTGGTAATGAGCCATTACCCCATGCTCAGCTGGAACGGCAAGGCGCGTGGCGCCATCATGTTGCACGGGCACATTCACAGCAGGGGAGACCGCACCAACGCGCGCAACCGCGATCGCGAGCGCCCCATCTTTCGCTATGATGTCGGCCTCGATGCCAACGAGTACAAGCCCGTAAGCCGTGACCAAATCCTAGGCTTCTTTGGACTGTAGCTGTAAGTGCAGGTAGAATGAACGCGCCGCGCGGATGGTCTGTGCGGCGCGTTTCAGTAGGAGCGATGAATCCATGAGGGCTATCCAGCGCATTAACCATAACGCTGCCATCTGCGAAGACGGCGCGGGGCGTCAGCTTATCGCGCTGGGCCGCGGTATCGGCTTTGGCGATATGCCGCATGAGGTCGACCTGGATGTCATCACGCGTACCTTTTACGGCATCGATTCAAAGTACCTGGCGTTTATCGATGAGGTCGATCCCGAGGTGCTGGAGTTTTCTGCTCAGCTGGCCGATATCGCGACCGGACAGCTTTCGTACGAATTGAGTCCTAACCTTCCCATTACATTGGCAGACCATATTCAGTTTGCCATTAAGCGCGCCCGCGAACACATGGTGGTGTCGTTGCCGCTTGAGCGCGATCTTGAGCAGCTGCATCCCATCGAATACCGCTTGGGCGAGCTGGCTGTTCGCGGTATCCAGAAGAGCTTTCATGTGCGCATGCCCCGAAGCGAGGCCGCGGGCATTGCCATGTCGATTGTCAACGCATCGGTTAAGCCGAGCGAGCGGCGCGTGCTTGCCGAGCAGCACGAGGAGCGACTGCTCGATATGACGGTCGCGATTATTCAAGAAGAGTTGGGTGTGACGGTCGATCGCTCGTCGTTCGCCTTTGCCCGCTTTGCCACTCATGTGCGCTATCTGCTCGACCGCGTGGCAAAGAAAGAGCCGATCGATACCGAGAACTCCGGTCTTTACGACGTGCTCGTGGAGCAGTATCCGGCGGCATCGCGTTGCGCTCACCGTGTCGACGATCTGATTCAAGAGACCTTTGGCGAGCCATTGGCCCAAGAGGGGCTCGTCTATCTGATCATGCATGTGAATCGCGTGGCTTCTGTCCACTCGGATAAATAGGCTCTCTGGTATTTCCTTTCCGTCATGGCGACCGTTCGCGGGTCGTTTGCTACCGTTCGTCGGTAATCTGAGCCGCAACGAACGCATCTGCCGCATATACTCGCCGTGTGTTGGGTGTTACTCACGGCGCAGCTCCGAGAGGCACTACCGATTCTGCCGAGACCATAATTGGGTCTCTGTCGGTTGTGCGCGGGGCTTTTTTCATGTCGATCCACCCGGGAATCACATGCAAATCAATCTCTTGCCAACTGGTATCGCGCGCTGCGCAGGCGCGAGCGGAATCGTGCGTCTTGGTGCCGTGAAGTCCCACGGCCTTTAGTTGGAAGAGAAGGGATTCGACATGACTGTCGATAACAAGAAGATTGCCGAGGACGTGCTCGCTGCCGTCGGCGGCGCCTCCAATGTGACGAACGCGACGCACTGCATGACCCGCTTGCGTCTGAACCTCAAAGATCAGTCCATTCCCAATGATAATGAAGTTAAGAAGATCAAGGGTGTGTTGGGCGCACAGTGGTCTGGCGGCCAGTATCAGGTCATCATTGGCCAGAACGTGCCGAAGGTCTATGACGCCGCCATTGCGCTGGGCGTCAAGGGCGAAGGCTCCATTGACGAGAACCTCGATGACGGCACCAAGGAGCCACTGACGGTCAAGACTGCGGGCAAGAAGGCCCTTAACTACCTGTCCAAGACAATGTGCATGACGATCCCCATTATCATGGGCGCCGCCATGTTCCGCACGCTTGCCGTACTTTGCGGCGACGGCATGCTCGGTATCTGGTCTGCAGATTCTGACATCTACAACTTCTTCTACAACTGGATTTACAACGCCGGCTATTATTTCCTCCCTGTCTATCTGGGTTGGGCTGCCGCAAAGCAGCTCGGCTGCAGCCAGCCGCTCGGCATGATGCTCGGCGGCGTGCTCATTGCCCCCGAGTTCATGACGTTGGTCAACGCCGCTGCGGATTCTGGTGCTACGATCACGATGGTTTACGGCGTGCTCCCGGCTCAGCTGAACAACTATTCTGCGACCGTGCTTCCCATGCTGCTGTCTATGCCGGTGCTGATGGTCGTCGAGAAGTTCATGAAGAAGATCATCCCCGACATGCTCTCCACGGTGTTTGTGCCCGTGTGCACCATGGCTGTGATGACCCCCGTTTCCCTGTGCGCCCTAGCTCCGATTGGTTCCATTCTGGGCGACCTGGTCGGCAACTTTATGTTCGGCCTCGGAAACGCTGGCGGCATCGTCACGATCCTCTCCCTCGTCGCCATTGCCGCGCTTTGGGAGTTCCTGGTTATGACCGGTATGCACCAGGTTCTGATTGCCCTCGGCATTGTGCAGGTGCTCACCTCAGGGTCTGACTCCTGCGTTATGGTCGCGGGTGCTATCGCTCAGTTCGCCACGTGGGGCATGGCCTTCGGCGCCTTCCTGCGCCTTAAGGAGACTGACGAAAAGGGTGCCATGCTTGGTTTCTCGCTCTCCGGCATTGTCGGCGGCGTGACGGAGCCCGCGCTGTATGGCTGCGGCTTTAAGTACACCCGCTGCTTGGGTGCCATGGTTGCCGGCGGCGCTATCGGCGGCCTGATCGCGGCTCTTACCAATGTGACGACGTATGTTTTGGGCGCGACGAATATTCTGGGTATCACCGGATATGTTGCCGGCGGAACTGCCAATCTCGTATGGGGGTGCATTGCATCGGGTGCCGCGTTTGTTTCCGCCGCCGCCATCGCTTATCTCTTTGGTTTCACCAAAGAGCAGCTCGATGAGGACGCTGCCGCCGCCAAGGCCTAAAGCGTCTGTTCGGTAAGATAATTGCCTGGGGCACTTGGTTGCACTTCAAGTGCCCCTTTCCATAGATGGGGGTCAATATGAAGCAATTGCTCATTCGTGCCGATGATATTGGTTATTCGTATGCCGTTGACTTGGGGATTGCCCGCAGTATCAATGAGGGCCTGGTGCGCTCGGCGGGCCTGATGCCCAATATGCCCGAAGCTGAGCGCGGCTGGTCGCTCGTGGCGGATGCCGGCATTGCGGTGGGCCAGCATACCAACGTATGCCTGGGCAAGCCGTGTGCCGACCCGGCGCTCATTCCGAGCATGCTCAACGAGAACGGTGAGTTCCATAGCAGCCGTACCTTCCGCGAGCACTTTAAGCGCGGCGAGGAGTTGATAGACTTCGACGAGGCCTGCATCGAGATTCGCGCGCAGCATGACCGCTTTGTCGAGATCGTGGGCCGCGAACCCGATTATTTTGAGGCCCATGCCGTCATGAGCAAAAACCTTAACCGCGCGATCTCGACGGTTGCCCAAGAGCTGGGCCTTAAGGAGCAAAAGGCGAGCTTCGACCCCACGGCGGTGGTGCATTGCGGAGATACCGACCTGCGGATGGTGATGCACTCGATGGAGCCGGGCTACGAACCCAAGGACTCGATTATGCAGGCGGTTCGAGAGATGGAGGACGGCGAGACGGTCGTCTTTGTGTGCCATCCGGGCTATCTCGATCGTTTTATCCTCGAGAGCAGCTCGCTTACGACCGATCGTGCCAAGGAAGTTGATGCACTCATCGACCCCGAGCTTTGCGCTTGGCTTGAGTCTCAACCCAATCTTCGCCTGATCGACTACCGCGACCTGTAAGGATCCAAGCCACCACAAAGGGGACAGTCACCTTTGTGGTGGTTCTGGCGCCGTTGCCATTATGGCGGCGGCGCCTTTTTTTGTCCGTGCGGCGCGGTAGAGTGTATGCGGTTGAAGTTTGCGTCCATCGAGGAGCTGCCATGAACGAGATTAAGTGCCCGCATTGCGGCGAAGTATTTAAGGTCGATGCGTCCGGCTATGCGGATATCGTCAAGCAAGTGCGCGATGCCGAGTTCTCGCACGACCTGGCAGAGCGTGTGAAGGCAGTCCAGCGCGAGGGCGAGCAGGCGCTGGAGCTTGAGCGTTCGCGTTCGACGGCCGCTTTGCAAAAGGCGGAGTCTCAGCGTAACGCTCAGCTTGTCGAGCAAAAGAACGCTGCAGCTCAACAGCTGGCACAAGAGGTCGCCAAGCGCGATGCCGAGCTTGCCGAGCTGCGCGCCAAGCTCGAGGGCGCTGCCGCGGAGCGCGAGAGCGCAAGCCAGCGCGCGGCGGTCGAGGCCCGCGCCGACGCTCAAAAGGAGAATGCTGAGCTCCAACGCGAAGTCGATAACTTGCGTGCGCAGCTAGAGCGCAAGGATGACGAAGCAAAGCTTGCCGAGTCAGCGGCGCGCAACGCTGCCCAAAACGATGTGGCTGTGCGTGATGCCCAGATTGCCGAGCTGCAGGCCAAGCTTGCCGCAGCGGACAAGGCCCAGGAGATGGCGCTTGCCGCTGCCGCGGCTGAGTCACAGCGCGAGCTCGATGCCGCTCGCAGCGAGGCCGAGCGCACGCTTGCCGACTATCAGGCTAAGGTGCAGGAGAAGTTTTCCGCCGCAAAGGCTCAGTCTGAGCAGGAGGCCGAGGGGCTGCGCGCCCAGCTGCGCGAGCAGGAACTGAGGGCAAAAATGAATCTGTCGGAGGCGGTTGCCGCGGCGGAGCGAGAGCGCGACGAGGCGCGTGCCAAACTGACGAGCGAGCTTGCGGTGCGCGATTCGCGCGAGGAGCAGGCCAAGGCGGCACACGAACTCGAGCTTGCGCAGACCAAACGGGCGAACGATGAGCTGATTCGCTACAAGGATGAAGAGATCGAGCGCCTTAAGGACATGAAAGTCCGCCTGTCCACCAAGATGGTGGGCGAGTCGCTCGAGCAGCACTGCGAGACCGAGTTTAACCGTCTGCGCATGACGGCGTTTCCTAACGCGTACTTCGAGAAAGATAACGATGCGTCCGAGGGCACCAAGGGCGACTTTATCTTCCGCGAGTGCGATGCGAGCGGCAACGAGATCGTTTCGATCATGTTCGAGATGAAAAACGAGAACGACGAGACCGCGACCAAGCATAAAAACGAGGACTTCTTTAAGAAGCTCGATCACGATCGTCGCCAGAAAGGCTGTGAGTACGCGGTGCTCTGCACGCTGCTCGAGCCCGAGAGCGAGCTCTATAACGCGGGGATCGTGGACGTGAGCTATCGCTACGAGAAGATGTACGTGATCCGCCCGCAGTTCTTCATTCCCATGATCACACTGCTGCGCAACGCCGCCATGGGTTCGCTTCGCTATAAGCAGGAGTTGGCGGAGTACAAGCAGCAGAATATCGATGTTACGAACTTCGAAGCCAAGATGGAAAAGTTTAAGGATGGCTTCTCGCGTAACTACAACCTGGCGAGTAAGCAATTCGAGTCGGCGATCAAGGAAATCGATGCCGCCATCAAGCAGCTCGAGAAGACCAAGGACGACCTGCGCCGCAGCACCGAGAACCTGCGCCTGGCCCACAACAAAGCTGATGAGCTTACCATTCGCAAGCTCACATGGGGCAACAAAACCATGAAGGCCGCATTTGACGAGGCGCGCGAGGCCGCGCCAGAGACAAACGATGATCCGGCCGAGGCAGATTCGTATGAGGTCGAGGATGCCGAGTAGGGCATAGCAGATCGTGTAAAAGCGGGGCCGCCGGCGATGTTGCCAGCGGCCCCGCTTCGTTTCGCTTCAATATGTTCGGCTAGTCCTCGAGCAAGTCCTCGATAAAGCCGACGCGGTAGTTTTTGAAGACGACCTCGCCTCCGTCTTGCGTGGCGTCCAGATCGACATCGCCCATGATGCCAAAGTCGTGGTCGCCGTCCTCGTCGGCAAAGACCTGGTGCACATGCCATAGGTGGTCGGCCTTCTCGTCGCTCTCGTCGATCGAGAACATAGCAGAGGAGCGCGCGTCGCCGTTGGTAAGAATCTCCTCGTGCTGCTCATGATAGGCATCGAGCGCTTTTTGCCAACGGATTTCGCTCATGCCCCAGTCGTCGTCGAGGTCACCTAGGTCGCGCACGTGCCCGCGGGCGGCAAGGGTCACGCGGCGGAAGAGTGCGTTGCGCACCAGCAGCGTGCAGCCACGGCGGTCCGCCACGACCTCGTCGATGCCCTGCGGCGGCGCGGCGTCGAGTGCGGCCGGGTTGCCGGCGTTCTCCCACTCGTCCACTAGGCTCGAGTCCACCGAGCGCACCACAAAGCCCAGCCACGAGATAATGTCGCGCAGACGCTCGTCGCGCTTCTCGATGGGCACGGTGCGATCGAGCGAACGGTAAGCCTCTGCCAGGTAGCGCAGCAAAATGCCTTCGGAGCGGGCAATGCCCAGCTTTTGAATGTAGCCCTTAAAATCGCTTGCGCTTTCCAGCATATCGCGCAGGACGCTCTTGGGAGAGAGCTGGTAGTCGTTTGCCCAGGGTACTTCCTGGCGGTACTTGTCAAAGGCGGCGTCGAGCAAATCCTCGAGCGGCTTTTCGTACGTGACGTCTTGAATGCGCTCCAAGCGCTCCTCATACTCGATGTCGTCGGCCTTCATCTCGGCCATAGCGCGATCGCGTGCTGCGCGCTCCTGTGCGCGCAGCACCTGCTTGGGATCCTCGAGCGTTGCCTCGACCATTGAGATTAGATCCATGGTATAGGTCTCGCTCTCGGGATCGAGCAACTCCAGCGCGGCAAGCAAAAACGGCGAGAGCGGCTGGTCGAGTGCGAAGTCCTCGGGCAGATCGACCGTCAGCGCATAGTCGATGTCCGGTGCGGCGTCGGCCGGGGCATCCGGCGCGGGCGGCACTTCGGTGCGCACGACGACGCCGGAATCGATAAGCGTGGCGAAGATTTCGTCGGCGCGAACCTCAAGCTTGGCCTTTTCCTCGGGGGTCTGCAGGCTTGTCTCGATAAGGTCGTGCACGCGGGCGCGGGCGTTACCGCCCTGCTCGACCACGCTAATTACCATAGAGTGCGTGATGCGCAGGCGCGGCTTGAGCGTCTCGGGCTGCGTCTCGATCAGGCGTTCAAAGGTTTGCTTGTTCCAGGAGACAAAGCCCTCGGGAGCCTTTTTCTTTTTAATCTTACGGAGCTTTTTGGGGTCGTCGCCCGCCTTGGCCATAAGCTTGGCATTCTCGATCTCGTGCTCGGGTGCTTCGGCAATCACCATGCCCTCGGTATCGAAGCCCGAGCGGCCGGCGCGGCCGGCAATCTGGTGGAACTCGCGGGCGCGTAGGCGACGCATCTTGTAGCCATCGAACTTGGTGAGCGCGGTGAGCACCACGGTGTGGATGGGTACGTTGATGCCGACGCCGAGCGTATCGGTGCCGCAGATGACGGGCAACAGACCCTGCTGCGCCAAGCGCTCGACCAGCAGGCGATAGCGCGGCAACATGCCAGCATGGTGCACGCCGACGCCGCATCCAAGCAGGCGTTTGAGAATCTTACCAAAGGCCGTGGAAAAGCTCGTTCCCTTTGCCGCTTCTTTGATGGCCTCGCGCTGCTCCTTGCTGGCGATGCCAAAATTGGCGAGCGACTGTGCCGTCGCAAGGGCAGCATCCTGGCTAAAGTGCACGATATAGAGCGGGGCCTCGCCTCGGCGCATGGCGAGCTCGACCGTGCCCTCGAGGGAGGTCGTCACATAGTCATAACTCAGCGGAACCGGACGCGGGGCGTCGACAACCAAGTCGCAGGTTGCGCCGGTGTGCTCCTCAAGTGAGGCGGCGATGGCAGTGACATCGCCGAGTGTGGCGCTCATGAGCATGAATTGCGTGTGAGGCAGGGTGAGCAGCGGCACCTGCCAGGCCCAACCGCGATCGGGGTCGGCAAAGTAGTGGAACTCGTCCATGGCGACGCAGCCAACATCGGCATCTTCGCCCTCGCGCAGTGCGTCGTTGGCAAGGATCTCTGCCGTGCAGCAGATGACGGGTGCCTTGGTGTTGATATGCGTGTCGCCGGTGATCATACCGACGTTATCGCGGCCGAGCACCTGTACCAGATCGAAGAACTTTTCGCTGACCAGGGCCTTGATAGGGGCCGTGTAATAGCAACGTTTGCCCTGCGCCATGCCCATAAAGAGCATGCCCAGCGCGACGAGCGATTTGCCCGATCCGGTCGGCGTGCCCAAAATGACGTGATCGCCGGCGGCCAGGTCCATGAGGGCCTCTTCTTGGTGATCCCACAGCTCAATGCCGCGGCCGCTCGTCCATTCAAAGAAGCGCTCGAAGGCCTGATCGGGCGTGAGCCACGGTTCGGGCTCGCTGCCGTCCTCGGGCTCCCACCAAGTGGGGGAGAGCGCGCCGAGCGAGCCGAATTCGGCTTCGGTTCCCGTGCCGCCCGAGAATGAGCTGGCGGCGCCGGCACCGGAGACGGTGCTGGCAGCGGTATCTGTCGTGGTCTGTGCCATGTGTTTGCTTTCTCTCGCCGTTTGTCCGCCAACTATTATGGCGTAGCGGCGGCGCGGGGTGCTAGCGCGCGAGAAAATGCAGGAAATGGGCGCGCGGTACTAGCGTTCCTGAGGCAGGCACTTTTTGCCCTTGCGGGCGCGGTTTTTAAAGTTCTCAACGGCTTCTTCCATGCCCAGAGGTACATAGGTGAGCTCATCGAGGTTATTGGGTAGGTAGCAGGCAAGACTTTGTTCCTGCACGCGGCCCGCCGCGAGCTGTTCGTCGCTGGGCTGCGCGCCGGGTGTGGCGCAAATGCCATAGACGACGGCACCCATTTCGCGCGTGCGGCACTCGTACTCGGTCTCGGGATGCTCGGGATGGTCGCGGCGAACGTCGTCACTTACCCAAAGTGTATCGTAGCCGGCCGCGGCAAACTGCCCCAGGGCGTAGTCGCGCAATGGCTTACTGTCGGTTCGCAGTGTGACGGTGGCGCCGGCTGAAAAGAGCGGGCGGTAGAGCATCAGATGGTCGACATGGACGAGTCGTTTTTTGGCGTACTTGGCCTTGGGCTGCGGCGTGGGAAAGTTAATGGTAATGGCATCGAGCTCGCCTGCGGCAAACAACTGCGGCAGCGATGCGGCGCCTCGGGGCAGGACGAGTGCGTTGGACAGCTCCTGCTCGCAGATTTTCTGTGCGGCATAGGCGATGCAGATGGGCTCCTGGTCCATACCGATAAAGAGGGTGTTTGGCTCGTGGGCCGCGCGCTCTACAAGGTACGTTCCCTTGCCACAGCCAAGATCCAGGTGAAGGTGTTCGAAGGGCTTGCTGCCAACTGGCGCGCAAGCCTCGCGCCAATCTCCGGCATAGGCCTCGGGGTTCGTCTCAATCGCATCGGCGTAGCGCTCCAGGCGCTCCTCGAGCACAAAGTTCTTAGGCGTGCGAACGTGGACGGCTCCCATGAGGCTCCTTGATCATGAGTATGGAACGCATGGCAGCACGTTCCATCAATGGGTTGAAAAGGGTGGGGCATAGCTTGCCCGAAAGTTGCGGTGCGGCTCGGCGGCAAGTCGCCGATGCCTACAGGCGCTTGAGAATCACGTAACGGTTGAGCTCGCCGCTGCGACCATCGGCATGGAAGCGCTCAAGCTCGCGCACGGGGACCTCGCCGCTCTTGTAGAATGTGCGCACGCCGCGCACCAGGTCGGTGATCTGCTGATCGTCAAAGTGATGGCAATAGCGGTAGGCGTGGCGGTCGTTTTGCCAGCCAATGAGGTGGTCGCCGGCTTCAAACTGCGCGGAATCGTAACTTTCAAACGGCGGGGTGAGCTCGGCGCGGGCTTCGGCGCGAACGGCCTTGCGCGCCATGCGCTCGTCGTTCATAAACTCCCAAAAGCTGATGGCGATGATGCCGCCTGGGCGCGTCTGGCGCACCAGGGCGTCGAGCACGCGTACGCGGTACTCGCACGACGGCACGTGGTGCATAAAGCCAAAGCAGACCGAGATGTCGGCGAGCGGGGCGTCGAAAAGCACGTCGGGTGTCTCGGCGGGGTTGAGCTTCATGAGGGCATCGAGTACGTCGAGTTCCTGGAAGTGCAGGTTGGGAATGCGCAGGGCGTGACCGTGCGCATCGATAGCCAAATCCTGACACGAGTCAACACCATAGAACTCAAACGGGCAACTGGCATCTGCCGAGGGGTTTGCGCCGTCGACGCCCTTGGCGGAAAGTGCGCCGCCGGCGGCAAAGTTCTCGAATCGCATGTTGCCGCAGGCAAGATCGAAGACGCGGACGGGATGCTCGATCGTGGCGACGTCGAGCTGCTCGAGCGCTATGTCCATGGTGCGTACCCAGCCGGGCCACGGTGCCTGGCGCGTATCGGAGAAGGAGGCGGAGTGCTCGCGATAGAACGTATTGTTGAGCTGAATGAGCGATGAGGCGAAATCGCGGTTCACGGCGCGGAACTCCCTCCGTTGGCGGTGCGGAATAAACAGTACGACCATACTACCGTTAACGCCGCAACGGGGACAACCGAGCTGCGGGTCATTGCTTTGTTTGGACACATTTCCGCAGCTCATATATGCCCGCAACCGCCGGTTGTCAAAAATCTCACTAGAATAGGTGGCATGCTTTTGGCGGTGGCGGATAGATTTTTAACTGTGCAAGGCGCCTTAAGAACAAAAACGGTCCGGCGGCACGGCTGGCATCGCATAGGAGGAACCATGAATGTAGAAACTGCGCAGCGGCTCGCCGACCTTCGTCGCAGCAAGGGTTTTAGCCAAGAAGGGCTGGCGCGAAAGCTGGGGCTGTCGCGCCAGGCGGTCAGTAAATGGGAGCGTGCGGAGAGCTCGCCCGATACCGAGAACCTGATCTCGCTCGCAAAACTCTATGGCGTGAGTTTGGACGAGCTCCTTAATCCGAGCGATGAGATCGAGGACGATATCGAGTTTGAGAACGAGGACCGCGCCCGTCAGCGCGAGGCCGAGGCAGCGGAGCGCGCCCGTACCCATGAGGCAGCGGCACGTGCTACCGAGGCGGCAACACAGGCGAGTGATGCCGCCGCCAAGGCGGCGCAAGCGGCAAGTTGGAGCGCGCAGGCCGCCAATGCCGCTACGGCGCAGGCGACGAGTGGCGGTGCGGTTGGCTCGACTCCGGTGAAGGGCCCGTTCCAGTCGTTCCCGTATTGGGCTGTGTGTTGGCTGCTGTTCTTTTTGCTGATGTTCCCGTTTGGTGCCGGCCCCTTTGCCGCGCTGATTTTCTTTACGATCCCCATCTATCACTGGGTGGCACGTGCGCTCGATGGCGATTGGGCGCGTGGGGATATCCAGGTTGGTCCGGCGCCGGTGACAGCTAGGGCTCAGAATGTTTCCGCTTCGGTTGATGCTGACGTGGCTACCGCGACTACCGCTGAGCCGATTGCCAAAGAGGGTGATGAATGATGAAGCTTTCACATGAATCCAAGGTACGCTTGGGCGTTGGCATCGGAGCGTTTGTGCTCATCATTGGGCTTGTCTTTGGCATTTCGCGGACATTGATTCATTTTGATGGTCCGTGGAATCTCGACGATGTTGTATCCGGCTTGTCTGGTATGGACGATGCGCTTGACGACGACGATCTTTTGGATGGCGGCAACTATTCCGCTCGGCCTCAGCAGCTTTCGAGCACGACTTTTGATGCCGATGAGTTCCGCTACCTCGATTTCGATATCAATGCGGCTTCGGTGGACGTCAAGGTTGTTGATGGCAACAAGACTCGCGTTATCGAGCGGGGGCGCGTTGCCGAGGGTATGGATGCCTCCAAGGCCGCGACGCAAAACATCGCATCCGTCGAGGACTCGACGCTCAAGGTTTCCCAGTTTGGAAGTGATGACGGTAAGGCAATCGATCGCTCAGTTACGGTCGAGCTGCCGCGCCGTGTTGCCGAACATCTGAAGGGAGTCAACGCGCACGTGGGCTCGGGCGATCTGCAGATTGCCGGTGTCATCTGTGATGGTTTCGATCTTTTCCTGGGTGCGGGAGATGTAGAGTTTACGGGCAGCGTGACTGATGCGCTCAGCGCTGAGGTCGGTTCGGGTGATGTGACGTTCGAGCTTTACCAGGCCCCCGCGAAGTCGATGGACGTGAGTGTGGGCTCGGGCGATGTGGAGATGACGGTTCCGAACTCGACGGGCTTTAAGGCGAGCCTCACCTTGGGCAGCGGCGACTTCGAGAGCGATTTCCTTCCGCTTGGCTATGACGGCGAGACCATTTTGAATCTTGAATTCGATAACGGTGACAAGTCTGCCACGTATCGTTTTGAGGTCGGTTCGGGCGACATGTCGTTTGATCCGGAGTGATGGCTGCGGGCTGGTCCACAAGCATAGATGCTTAGACGCGCTGTTTGATGAAGGCGCCGAAGCCGAGATCGGCTCCGGCGCCTTTGCCTTTACAATGGGGGCATGGAACAGATTATCTTGAACATACTCGAGGCTCTGCGTCGCGGCGAGACCGTGGATGACAAAGCGCTCGTCAAACTGATACATGCCGAGGCGCGCCGTGAGGGTGCCGACAAACGTGATTTGGCCAAGCGCCGTCTGCTGCCGTTCTACCAGCGGGTTAAACGTGAGGAGCCGGCTCGGTGGGCTGCGTGGAATGTCGATTCCGATCTGGAACGCCAACTGCTGCAGGTGCTGCGCATGAAGCCGCGCCGCACGGCTTCGGGCGTGGCGACCATTACCGTCATCACCAAGCCCTGGCCATGCTCGGGCGATTGCCTATTTTGTCCCAACGATCTGCGCATGCCCAAGAGCTATCTGCACGCTGAGCCGGCGTGTGCCCGTGCGGAGCAAAACTGCTTCGATCCGTATCTGCAGGTGAGCGCTCGTCTGACCGCGCTTTCGCAGATGGGGCATGCGACCGACAAGATAGAGCTCATCGTGCTCGGTGGTACCTGGAGCGACTATCCGCAAGGGTATCAGGCATGGTTTATGTCGGAGCTCTTCCGTGCGCTCAATGACGATGCCGTCGCCGGCGTGGCGGCAAACCCCATGTTGGCGCGTCCGGGCATCAGCCGTGCCGAGGCAGGGCGCCTGCTCGATGATGCTCCCGCCGATGCCCTGCCGCCGGTGGTAACAGAGCGCCGCGAGCGCTATCGGGCTGCCGACATTGCGACAGACGAGGCCAAGCTCGCTGCCGGCGTTGCCGACGAGCAGGGGCGTGTGGATGCTGCCGTGGGCGGCTATAACCGCGCGGTGCGTTGTCTGTACGGCCCCGGCACGCCGTGGGGCGAGGTCGCCGAGTGGCAGGCGGCAACGATGGAGGAGCTTGAGCAGCAGCAACGCATCAACGAGACGGCGAAGCATCGCGTGGTGGGACTCGTTATCGAGACGCGCCCCGATGCTGTAACGCCGCAGGCGCTCACGCTCATCCGTCGTCTGGGCTGTACCAAGATCCAGATGGGCATCCAGAGCCTCGACCAGCATCTGCTCGATATCAACGAGCGTCGCATTTCGGTGGCGCAGATCGAGCGCGCGTTTTCGCTTGCGCGCCTGTTTGGCTTTAAGATCCATGCGCATTTTATGCTCAACTTGCTGGGCGCCACGCCCGAGGGTGACAAGCGCGACTACGAGCGCTTTATGACCGAGGGCGCCTTTATGCCCGACGAGGTCAAGGTCTACCCGTGTGCGCTCATCGAGGGTTCGCGCCTGGTGGGCTGTTACGAGCGTGGCGAGTGGCGCCCCTATACCGAGGAAGAGCTGCTCGACGTACTGGCCGATGACATCGTGGTGACGCCGGCGTTCTGCCGCATCAGCCGCATGATTCGCGACTTTAGCTCCGACGACATTATGGTGGGCAACAAGAAGCCCAACCTGCGTCAGCTCGTTGAGAACCGCCTGGCTGCTCGGGGTGACGGTGCGACGGTGCGTGAGATTCGCTATCGCGAGATCAGCACGGCGGGTGCCGACCTGGGCGAGTTGACCCTTGACGAAGAAGTGACGTACGAGACGCCGGTGACGCACGAGCGCTTTTTGCAGTGGGTGACGCCGCAGGGCAAGATTGCGGGCTTTTTGCGGCTGTCGCTGCCCGATCGCGCATTTGTTGCCGCGCATGCGGACGAGTTGCCGACGACGCCGGACGAGGCGATGATTCGCGAGGTGCACGTGTATGGCATGGCGGCGCGCGTGGGGGATCAAGGCCAGGCAGCCCAGCACCATGGGTTGGGACGGTCGCTGGTGGAGTGTGCGTGCCATATTGCTCGGGACGCGGGCTATGCGCGCATCAACGTGATCAGCGCGATTGGTACGCGCGAGTACTATCGGCATTTGGGTTTTTACGATCATGGCCTTTATCTGCAAAAGGAGCTCTAAATGAACAAGCCGAGTGTTTCTGCTGGCGTCGTTGCCGGCGTTGCTCTGGGAGCCGCGGCGCTTGGTGCGGCCGCCGTCGCTGTTCGTGCTGCCTGTCTGCAGGTTGCGCGAACCCGCAATGGGTTGGCGCGTGTGAAACGCGTGCACGATGAGGGCGGCGATGAGATTCGCGTGTTGGTGCAAGGCGGCGTCTACCAAAGCGCGAGTTACGTTGGCGAGCGTTGGGCTGAGCCCGCCTTTGCGTACTATCGTGCGTTTGACGACGTGTTTGAGGCCGAGGATGCGATGCGCGACGTTTATGGTCACGGTATCAGCCGTATGCTCATGCTGGGTGGCGGCGGGTTTGCCTATCCCAAGTTTGCACTGATGTCGCACGAGGGTTTGCGCATGGACGTCATCGAGTATGACGGAGAGATTACGCGTCTGGCCCGCCGCTGGTTCTACCTAGACGAGCTGGAGCGCACGGCGGGCGATCGCCTGCGGGTGATTACTGCCGAGGCGCGTTCGTACCTGGGCGTGACGAGCGTGGGGCATCGTCGCTACGACGTGATCGTGAGCGATTGCTTTGGCGGTGCCGAGCCCGTGCGCGAGCTGGCGACCGTTGAGGCGCTGCGCCTGGTGCGGGGCAGCCTGAATGCCGGCGGCATCTACGTTGCCAATATCGTGAGCGCAAACGAGGGAGGCGATGTGACGTTCCTGCGTGATTGCGCTGCTACGGCGCTCGAGGTGTTCATCCACGCCTGGGTGGTCCCATGTGGCGATGCGAAGTTCGGCGGCGAGGAAAACTACCTGCTCATCGCCAGCGACGGCGACTACGCCTTTGCCGAAGCCGTGCCCTTCGACACCGACTTCCTCGGCACCGTCCTTCACGACAAATAGGTCTCCCCGTCCCAAAAAGACTGGTCTTAGGCGTGGTCACGCCAGCTGAGGGCGCGCTGCTTCATACCCTCGATGTCGAGCACGCCTTCGGCAAAGCCCTTGCACACAAGCTCTTCGGGAACGAACTCATCGTAACGATCAAAGTAAGGCACCTCGCCGGGATAGACGAGCTCGATGGGATCGAAGTCCTTCTCGGCCTCGGCGGCGAGCACTTCAAAGAACGTCTCCTCGTCGGCCTTCATCTTAAACTGCATAAAGTACGGGCGTGACGGGTCGAGTCCGCGAAGGCCTAACTCAGCAGCGCATTTGATTTTAAGCATGCGCTCAAGTGCTAGGAAGGCGTAGCTGCCCAACCAGGGGAAGAGCACCCAGGTGTCGCCACCCAGGTTGATGAGCGGCTTAGTTCCCGCACCCGAAATCTCGGCGGTATGACGAGCCTGTGCAAGACGTGCCCGTGCGTTGCCCATGAGATACGGATATGCCGCATGCTCGTTGAGCGCCTTGCGCATGCGTTCGAGTACGTGTGTATTGATGTCACCGGGGCAGTCGCCAAAGTAGGCCGGCACACGGCCCTTGACCTGCGTGGCAAAGACGGTATGACGCTTCCAGTCCACTTCCTCGACAATCCAGCAATGGCCTGCGATGGCGATGCGCTCACCGGGCGGTGGGGGATTGACGATCGTGCCCAACTCGGCCGACTCGCTGCGAACAGTGAACTCCTCGTTTTCCTGGAACACGGCGTAGAACTTAAAGTTGTTGATGATGCGCTCGCCCGCGAGACCCACGATGAGCCCGCCGCCTTCGGTGACCTGGATATGGTCGATCTTAATGAGGTGACGCAGCAGCACGCGATAGTCATCGGCCGAGATGCGATGGAAATAGCTCAGTGTGAGCACGCGCTGGGCAAGTTCGGCCGGTGTGAGCTCTCCGGTGCTGGCGAGGGTCGACATGGTCTGGTGATAGAGCAGACTGTAGGGGAGTCGATCGAGCTCGGGCGGTTCGACCCACTTTTCCTCGCGATAGAGTTGTACAAGCGCGATGCCTTGCAGGAGCTTCCACGGAATGGTCTCGGGCATCATCGTGCGCGGCTCGGGTTCTTCCTCGCGCATGACAAACCACATCTCGGGCGGAAGGTCGCGACGGCCTGTGCGCCCCATGCGCTGCAAAAAGGAGCTGACGGTAAACGGCGCGTCAATCTGGAAGGCGCGCTCCAGGCGGCCGATATCGATACCGAGCTCCAGCGTGGAGGTGGTGACGGTTGTCTGCGCCTGCTCCTCGTCGCGCATGAGCTCCTCGGCCGTCTCGCGCAGCGATGCCGAAAGGTTGCCGTGGTGGATGAGAAAGCGGTCGGGCTCGTGTCGACTTTCGCAGTAGCTGCGCAGCATGGAGCACACGGCCTCTGCCTCCTCGCGCGAGTTGGCAAAGACCAGGCACTTGCGCCCGCGCGTATGCTCAAAGATATAGCCCATACCGGGGTCGGCGTTGTCGGGTGCCGTGTCGGTGGGGTTGAGAAGCGCCTGCTCGGCCGCTCGTGGGATGTCGACTTCGCCCTCGGGGGCCGAGGAAGTGCGACGGTCTTTGGGAGCGGCCTTGCCCCGCGCCTGCTCGCGACGTTGACGGCGTTCTTCCTGTGCAAGCTGTCCGCTGTGGCACATGTCTTGTCCGGATGCGGGCAGCGCCGCGGGCGCCGCCGTCTCAATACGCTCGCAAGTAAGCACCTCGGCTTCTTGTGGACCCGTGCCTACGAATCCCCGCTGCTGTGCCTGGGGACCCGAGTTGTAGAAGTGCTCCATGGAGATGCGCCACATGCGGCGCGGTTCCTCAAAGCGGGGGATAACGCAGTCGCGCCCCGTTCCCTGTGAGAGAAAAGCGCCCGTGCGCTCGGGGTCGCCGATGGTGGCCGAAAGGCCAATGCGGCGAGGCTGCACGCCGGCCATGCGCGAGAGTCGCTCGATAAGGCAGAGTGTTTGCCCGCCACGGTCGCCGCGCATGAGCGAGTGGACCTCATCGATGACCACGTAGCGCAGGTCGCAAAACATGCGCGGGATCGCCATGTGCTTATGGATTAAGAGCGCCTCGAGTGACTCGGGCGTAATCTGCAAGATGCCGCTTGGTTTTTTGATGAGCTTGGCCTTGTGCGACTGCGAGACATCGCCATGCCAGTGCCAGACAGGGATATCGGCCTCTTCGCAGAGGTCGTTGAGACGGACGAACTGATCGTTGATGAGCGCTTTGAGGGGGCCGATGTAGAGGGCGCCCACGCTCGCGGGCGGGTTCTCCCAAAACTCGGTCAGGATGGGAAAGAAGGCCGCCTCAGTTTTGCCAGATGCCGTGGATGCCGTCAGGAGCACATTGTCTTGCGTGTTGAAGATGGCGCCTGCCGCCGCAACCTGGATAGAGCGCAGACTCTCCCAATCGTGGGAGTAGATGAAGTCTTGGATAAACGGGGCGTAGCGGTCAAAGGCGTTCACGGGGCCTCCTTTCAACATCGAATCTCTCAACGCGGCTGGCAACGGCTTGCTGCATTACTGCTTCAACGTTTGCTCAGATAAAACCTGCCAAAATAAACCTGTCCCTTTTTGGTAGGTTAGATGGTGAACTCGGCGAAGTTGCGGTCGCCGCCTGCGGTGCCGGTGTCGCCTGTTGCGGCCGCCGGCGCCAGCGCGTCGCCGCCGACGCTTTGCAGCAGCTCGGCCACATTTGCATCGGGGTTCTGACACAGGATATCGAGCAGCTCGATAAAGTCACGGATAACCTCACGCGGCGTCAAGTGCGTATCGGCTCCCACGCGGCCGAACTCAATCTTGAGAAAGTCCACCAAGTCGTTTTCGGCAAGCGTGGGCGTCCAGCCAAAGTAGCCGGCATGGATCTGCATGAGTTTTTCGATGAGCACCAGTAGCTCCTCGTAGGTGAGTGGCTGCAGGCGGATGATGGGCGCGAGCATGTCCTTAAGGTCTTCGCGCGCAAAGCGGCCCTGAGCGAGTCGGCTGCGCAGGGCCTCGTAGGAGAACACGCCGCGGCGGCGGTCTTCGATGGAGGTTGGCGTGCCGCCCATGATCATGCCCAGGTACTGCGCCTTGCCCTGGAGCGTGTCGTTGTACATAGTCAGGATCTTCTCGTAGTTGTATTGGCGCGTGATGGCGTTGGGAATCTTATACAGATTCACGAGCTCGTCGATGAGCACCAGCATGCCTTTGTAGCCACTGCAAACCAAAAAGCGCGCAATGAGCTTAACGTAGTCGTACCAGTCGTCATCGCTGATGATGGTCGAGGAGCCCAGCTCGGCGCGTGCCTCGCTCTTGGTGCGGTATTCGCCGCGAATCCATTTGGTCACGCGGCTCATGGTCTCTTCGTCGCCCCCGGATGCGGCCATGCGATAGCGGCGGAGCATGCGGGTGAAGTCGAAGCCGTGGACCATCTCCTCGAGCGGGGCCAGTTGGGCATTGACGAGCGACTCGTCGACGTCGGCACACGAGGCGACCCAGCGATCCAGAATAAGGTTGAGCGCACCGCCCTCGGGGCGCGTTTTGGTCGATATATTGCGGATGAGCTCGCGGTAGGTGGCAAGGCCCTGTCCCTGACCGCCCTGCAGGCGGCGCTCGGGCGACAGGTCGGCATCAGCGACGACGAATCCCTCGCCCATGGCGTGCGTGCGGATAGTCTGGAGCAAAAAGCTCTTGCCGGCGCCGTAACGACCGACCAGAAAGCGGAAGCTCGCGCCACCGTCGGCGATGAGACTCAGATCGGTGAGCAGGGCGCGGATCTCGACCTCGCGCCCTACGGTGATGTAAGGAAGGCCGATGCGCGGGACCACACCGCCCTTGAGCGAGTTGAGAATGACGGCAGCGACGCGCTTGGGCACGCGAGGTGCTGCGGATGCGGTATCACTCATGGTCTAGGTATCCTCTCACGTCTGCTTCGTAGTCCTCGATAATCTGCGGCCCTGCCGCGCTAAATTCAATTACGGTGTCGCCCACCAGGTCAAAGAACGCCTCGTTGATGGTATCGACGAGCATGTCCTCGCTCTGCTCCGATTGCACTACCGCCGATTCCGCCTGTACTGCGTTGTGCTCGAGCAGCGCGCGGAGATAGGCGTCTGCGGCGGGCGCGAGTTCGTTCGTGGCGTCAGCGGGCGCAGCAGCTGCGAACGCGGGCGTCGGTGCGAGAAGCGGTGCTACGACACTAAACTGTTCGGTGGATATGGTCGGCTCGTCGGACTCGTCCTGCCCTGCGGCCGCCGCGACCGCCTCGACCGTCGCGGCGGCCGCAGGCTCGGCTTCCGGTTGCCCTGAGTCCGCTGCCTCGGCTTCTGCGGACGCGCCGTCCTCGCGTTCCTCGTCGATCAAAAGCGCTTCGCGCGTTTGTGCGGCAGCGCTCCGAATGTGCCCCAGCTGGCTCAAATCGATATCGATCTTGACGGGCTGGTGTGCGGCGTCCCACGAAAGCCATGCCACAATCTCGTCATCGATAATCTTGGCCAGATATTTGGGGACCTTTTCTTCCTTAAGGGGATGGGCGGGGTCCAGCGCCAGGCGCAGGCGTTGGTCACAGGCGCGCATCATTTCACCGAGCTTGCTGCTCTTTTGCCTGCTACCGTGAATCCGCATGCATTCCCAAAAACCGTTTTGGCAACGGTAGATATGGATGGGGTCCAGACGGTATTCGCAGTCCTCGTGGCGCTCGGGCGCAAAGAATACGGCCGAGGCAAACATGGTGTAGGGCATGGCCGTCTCCTCCCCAAATAAACTTGCCACGATGCCGGTCTTTCGGTGCGTGTCATAGTAGCGCGCCATGCGGACATACACGGCGCACGCCACGTGGCGCAGATCGCGGTGGTGGCTGCGGTCGAGCCGCGAGTTACTTAGGTTGTACGTGGAGAGGGCGTTGATGGCGGCCATGAGTCGCTCCTCGCGCACCTCATCGGGCGGAAGGGGGAGCGTGGGCTCGGAGGTTTTGCGACGCTTAGGGGTCTGGCCGGACGGTGCCGGTGCCGGTACAAGGTCTCGCGCCGCGCGTCGCAGCTCGATAAGGGCGTTATCGAACATGACGGTTTTAGAGTCACGAAGCAGCTTGGGGTCGAGCCCGTGGAACACGGCGTAATCTTGCAGCCACACGCGCGCAAACCGGTCGATGCCGGGCTCGAAGGCGCGATAGACATCCCAAAAAGCCCTGATCTTGTTAAAACCATCGAGTGGATTATCTACGCCAATGCCGCAAATCAGCTCATAGAGATACAGAAAGGCAAAGGACGTAGACGTTTCCTCGACGGTTCCGCGGCGCACTTGGGCACGCCAGGTAAAGTAGCCGCGCAGCTGCCGGTCGCTCATGGCGTTGTAGGTGGGAAAGTACGACTTAAAGGTGCCGTTGTAGGGACAGTCGTCCTCAAAGTCGGCCATCAGCAGGCCCTGGCGGTAAAAAAGCTCGGCTTCCGAAAGCCAGCGGCCCGCACCGCCCTTGGGGTCATCCTGCCAGCGCGATATCTCGCGCATTTTACGGTACTGGTCGGGGAGGAAATTCTGCATCTGTCGGCCGGTTTTGAGAATCGGCTCGTCTGCGTAGGTTTCGTTTGAGAAGCGGGCGGACTGATGGGTCCGGGCCTCGGCCATGATGCGCTCGATGAGCATCTTGATGTCCTGGTCGGCCACCGCTCCTCCTCTCGAACACAGCTACGGTGACCTCATATCATAGCACAGCATCAAACAGATGTTCGAGATACCGCTGCGTTGATAGATTTAGAACAGGAGGGCGTAGATGACGGCGATGACGACGGAGGGAAGCATATTGGCCGTGCGGAAGGTCTGAGGACGGATGAGGTTGACGCCGACGCAGAAGATGAGCATGGAGCCTACGAGCGAAAGGCTGTTGAGGGCCGCTGCGGTCATGATGGGGGAGAGCGCGCCGGCAAACAACGTAATCGTCCCCTGGAACACGGTGACGGGCAGGGCGGAGAAGATGCAGCCGCGGCCAAGCGAGGCCGTCATGGTGCAGACGATGATGCAGTCCAGTGTGCCCTTGAGGGCAAGCGTTGACCAGTCGCCGAGCAGGCCGTCCTGAATCGATCCCACAATGGCCATGGCGCCGATGCACACGGTGAGTGAAGTCGAGACAAAAGCGCTGGTAAATTCGTTATCGCCCTCACTGCCAGTCTTGCGCTTGAGCCATTCGCCAAGGTTCTCGATGGCGGCCTCCAAGTTGATGGCCTCGCCGATGAGCGAACCGAGCGCAAATGAGACGATGAGCATGGTGGTACCGGTGGTCGACAGCGCCTTTCCATCGATGACGAGCATCTTTTGCATGGTGCCGCCCAGGCCGATAAACAGGACGCACAGCCCCGATGCTTTCATGAGCGTGTCTTGGATGCACGGTGTAATGAAGCGGCCGCCCGCTAATCCCAAAAGACCGCCCGCAACTAAAAGCACAACGTTGATGACTGTTCCCAAGCCCGGCATGAGCCCTCCTGTATTGATGCCAACGTGGCAATCGTAGCAGAACGAAATGCGAGGCACATCGCGACTCATCTAATACGTTATATAAGTGGTGTTAGGAATGATGCGCAGCATTTAAGCCTCAGGTGGTTGTCGGGACATAGGGATAGTAGTCAAAGCGCAGTGTCATAAGCCGCTGTGGGGATTCAATAGCCGCGGCGATGATATTGGCATCGCGGGCACGATCAAACCCTTCGAGTTCGATTTGATACGAGACGTCTTGCATAATGTCCAGACGTCGCCAGGCTAGGAGTGTGTCACCATCGAATTCCAAGGTTTTGCCTCCGTCTGGGGCAACGGCGTATAGACGCAGTTTAGCGGTGGTTGCAGGGTCGACAACCGTGACCTTTTTAATTTCGTTTCGAGTATTCTTGGCGCCCAACAGGGTGAGCAGTGTTGGGGCCACGACCTCGCCCGATGGCAAAAAGACGACTTCGATGGATTCGGGAAATGCGATGATGGCCGACTTGCGGACGGGCTGATTGGCGGCGGCAACTTCGATGTTCGCAGCGTCGATGACCTCCGCGTGGTCGAGCGCGGCAAGCACGCAGCAGTTACCTTCATCGATCTCTTGAGGATCAGCAAGCCCCAGACTGTCCGCGAGCTCGGGATCGTTTGGATCGGTAGCGGGCTCATTCGGTGCTTCGAAAGAAGCTGGGACGCTGTTTGTCGGCGACGGCGTGTCGCCCGCACCTGCTTCTTTGTCCGCGCTCTCTTCTTGTGTGGTTGCGTTGATGGGTTCGTCGTTTGAGGGGAGCGTCTTGGCGTCAAGCGTGGAGGGGAGAATTCCGATGGCTCCGGATCCGTTCCACTCCACTTCGAGAAGCGCCGGGTCGGCAAGAATACGTTGCCTGCTTTGCGCGTGGGCATCGATTTCAATAGGGCCTGCCTCTATCCCTCGTGTAAGGCTGAGTGATCCGGCTGGCTTCTCGAAATGAGCGTCTGTGTCTTTGGTGCTGACGGCGTAGAACAGCAGGGACGCTTCTCCCGCCGCGACGGCATCGGTGCCGGCTTTGGTCAGCTGCAACGATGCCGTGAATGAGAGGGTGGGCTGCGTGTCGTCTGCATTCGCGGCGGCGCAGCCCAGACATATACCGCCTCCTTTCTCGAAAAACGCACCGTCGAAGACGACCTTCGCTCCGTTCGCCGAGTCATCGACCGAAGCGATGTCGATGCGCAGCTCTAAATTGCATGGATCGCCATCTGCATCGAGCACAACCGAGCGCCACGTGCAGACGGCGCACCCCGCCTGGGAGCCGTTTGCCTTGTTCGAACGCTTGATATCCACGACTATCGAGCCATCCGTATTACGACGAAGGCATCCCGAGGTTGAGATCGCGGCCTGCGCGATCGAAAAACGCTTGCACGCAATGGCGCTCGACGGATTTGGGGCGGAACTTAGGGCTGCTGGTAAGGAGTCCGCCATGACGGGAGTCGCCCAAGCGGCGACAGGCGTTCCGGTTGCGAGCGCGCCGCAGAGTGCGACGACGGGCAAAAGGTTCTTCGATGCCATGGGGTCTCCTTAGCTAATTTAGTGCGGCCTATCCGTGTTTTGTTTCTGGCTGTGTTTGATGTGCAGACCGAGGCCGGCGGTCCCCGCGCCTGCTGCTGTGGCACCTACTGCCAAGAGCCATCGTCTGTCGCCTGTCTGCGCCAACGGTTCCTCGCGGTCGCCGCGGTCGAGCTCCGAGAGATCGACCGTCACTTGCGTGGCGGCCTGTGCCTGTTCTTGCTGGGCAAAGGCCATGGCTGGCCCAAACGCTAGGATGCTGACGGTGGCGGCCAGGGCGATAGCCTTATGCCGTGTGCGCACCGGGCTCGACCGTCCAGGTGATCGTTGCGACCTGATCGCCTTCGCCGGTTACGCGGAAGATGTCGCGCGTGACGCGGGCGACGTTTCCGCTTGTCTTGAGCTTAATTTTGTCCGTGCCGCCGGCAATGCCCTGGTAGCCCATGTCGAAGGCTGCGTTCTTGGAAAGATCGAGGCCCGTCTCCTGCATTGCGGCGCTGGCGTTCTGGAGTGCGCCGTCGGGGCCGACCTTAAAGTCGATGGAGTTCTGTGCGGTTCCGGCCTTGGCGTCGGCAGCAATGGTCCAGGTGTTCATGGCGTCGATCTTCATGTTGGTGACATGGATGCCGTAGGCCGAATGATTGTCGATGGTGGTCGCGTCTTCTGAGGGGCCCTGAAGCGTGCCGTCGGCCTTGGCGACGAAGGGAATAACCGTCGGAACTTTGAACTCAACGTTGTCGATCTCGGTCCTGACCATTACCTTCGTGGTTCCAACGCGCCCGGCTGCCATAGCTGGCGTCGGGGCGGCGCCCATTGCGAGCGCGAGCGCGAGCCCTGCGCCCACGACGAGCGCTCTGGCTCCGCTCATGTTCCTGGTGATGTCCATGGTCGTTCCTTTCTATTCGCCGCGGGCCGTCCCCGCGATGATTGGACGAATGCTGGTGAATTGCGTGCGGTGCCGCGTCGGCCGGAAAAGCTAGTTCTCGGTTTGCTCAACCCGCACCTTGACACGTGTCGGATTGCCGTGGCTGTCGAGGGTCTTGGCATCGAGTGCCTGGATCTCGATGTACGCCTCGCCTTCCTTGATGTCGCCGGCGGGGCACGTCTCGATTGTCTTGCCGGTCTCGACCACACCGGATTCGTACATGGTCTCGTCGTTTTGGATGACGCGGAATCGCTGGGGAAATTTATTGTCTTGGACGTTTTGCACGTTGACGCGCAGCTTGCCGTTCTCCTGCAGCTGAGCGACCGGCGCGACCGAGATCGTCATCATGTTGTCGCGGACGATGGCATCGAGCTCATCTTGGATTTCTTGGCGCGATTTACCCTCTGCCGTCGTGACTGAGGCACCCGCTTCGGGCACGGGCTGCGACTGCCAGGCGTATAGCCCTACGGCGATGAGGGCGCAGACGATAGCCAGGCAGACAACGACGAGTTTCTTGCGACGCCCCAGTCCTGCGAGGCGGGGCGGCTTCTTCGCACTCATGCGGCGTCCTTGGTGGTGTAGACACGTGCGAACGTGGACGGGTCCGCTCCAAAGAGCATGTGAAGCATCAGGCGGCGCGAGTAGATGAGCTCGTCGAAGTCGTGAGGGAGCTCGATGTCGTGGATACGAGCGATGTGGTGGGCGAGCGCCGAGAACGACTCGGGGTCGCAGATAACATCGGTGGTGACATGGTAGACCGCCGTATCGGGGAACGCCTCTTCGTCGAAAGGCAGGAGATAGGGATCGTCGTCGACCTCGATGGCGACGCCGTACTGGGGCCAGTAATATGCCATGGGAACCTCCCTGCTCTTGGGCCAAACCTTCTCTTGGCTTTGGCTGTCGACGCCGACCCTATCAGTCGCAACTTGACCAATTTCTGACCAAATGCTTGACGGATTGGTGTCTCCGCAGGTAAAAGGCAGCAAAAATTACTTCAACTTTTTTCGAGCGACAATCGAGCGATCGGCGACGGCGTGACCATATGTGTTAAAAGCTTCGTCTGCCGAGGAAGACTTGCCGTTCGCCGAATTGCACGAACGTAAAAAACGCCAATTATGGAGACGGTCTCGAACACGTCGACGAAACGATGCGGTAACATCTCCCTGCAAACACTGTAGTTAGCTAAAGGGGGAGTTCGCGTGTCTGCAACCATCAAGCCCTTCACCGATGAGTTCGAAGAGTATAGCCGCGATGAGTCTCGCACGTCGGGCGAGGCCTCAAGCATCTCGTTTCCGACAACGGAGAACGAGGTCCGCGCCATTTTGAAAAAGCTCCATGCCGAGCGTGTCCCGGTGACGGTTCAGGGCGCCCGGACCGGTCTTGCCGCCGGCGCCGTGCCTCATGGCGGTCACATTCTCAATACTTCCCGCATGAATCGCTACCTGGGCATTCGCCGCGATGAGCAGGGCCGCTTTCTTTTGCGTGTGGCGCCCGGCGTCGTGCTGTCTGAGCTGCGCAAGCAGCTGGGCAAGAAAGTGCTGCCGACTGCCGGCTGGGACCAGGCATCGCTTGAAGCCTACGAGGAGTTCCAGGAAGCTCCCGAGCAGTTCTTTCCCACCGATCCCACCGAGACATCTGCCTGTCTGGGCGGCATGGCGGCATGCAACGCCTCCGGCGCCCGCAGCTACGCTTACGGCCCCATGCGCCCGCATATCACGGGACTCCACGTCGCGCTGGCTGATGGCGGTTTGCTTGAGCTTCACCGCGGCGAGGCTTTTGCCCAGGGCCGTCACCTGTCGCTCGTGACGGCAGAGGGCCACACACTCGAGCTCGATCTTCCTGGCTACACCGTGCCCAAGACCAAAAATGCCTCGGGTTATTTTGTTGCGGACGATATGGACGCCATCGACCTCTTTATCGGCGCTTGTGGCACGCTCGGCGTTATCACTGAGCTCGAGATTGCCCTGCAAGCGGCACCTGCGGTCGTATGGGGCGTGAGCTGCTTTTTCGATAGCGAGGACAAGGCGGTGTCCTTTACCGATTCCGTGCGCCCCGTGCTGTCCCATGCCGCCGCTATTGAGTATTTCGATGCCGGCGCCCTGGATATCCTTCGTCGCCAGCGCGAGCAGTCGACCGCGTTTGCCTCGCTGCCAGCGCTCGACAAGGAGGCAAAGGTCTGTGTCTACGTGGAGCTCGACTGCGACGACGAGGCGCAGGCGACCGAGGAGCTGTACCACTTGGGGTTGGTTTTGGAGCTTGCGGGCGGCCGCGACGACGCGACCTGGGTTGCGCGCACCGAGGTCGATCGCGAGTGCCAGTTGTTCTTCCGCCACGCCGTCCCCGAGAGCGTCAACATGCTCATTGACGAGCGTCGCCGCACCGACCCCACCATTACCAAGCTGGGGTCGGATATGTCTGTGCCCAACGCGCGCCTGGCCGATGTCGTTGCCCTCTATCGCCGCACGCTGGCCGAAAGCGGGCTTGAGTCTGCTGCCTGGGGACATATCGGCAACAACCATCTGCATGTGAATATCCTGCCGCGCGATGCGCAAGACTACCGTCGTGGTGGAGAGCTCTTTGCCCAGTGGGCTTCCGAGGTCACGGCCATGGGCGGTGCCGTTTCTGCCGAACACGGCGTCGGCAAGATCAAGGCGGGCTTCTTGGAGACGATGTACGGCCACGAGGCTATGGTCGAGTCGGCGCGCCTCAAACTCCAGCTCGATCCTGCCGGCCAGCTGGGTCGCGGCAACCTGTTTACGGAGAAGCTCTTGGATGAACTCGTCCAGAAAGGGGGCGCGTGAAGATGAGTGATTTCCATATGGCGGTGTGCGTCAAGGCGGTGCCCGGAAGCACCGAGGTCAAGATGGACCCCAAGACCAATACTATCGTGCGTGATGGCAAGCAGGCGGTCATTAACCCGTTCGATGCAAGCGCCCTCGAATGCGCGCTGGCGCTGAAAGACGACTTTATCGGCTTTGGCATGGACGTGCGTGTAACGGTGGTGTCGATGGGCATCCCCGCGACCGAGTCGCTGCTGCGCGACTGCATCGCCCGAGGCGCCGATGACGCACTGCTGCTAACCGATCGCGCCTTTGCAGGTGCCGATACCCTGGCAACCACCTATGCCCTTAAGTGCGGCATCGAGGCGCTCGACGAGGACTTCGACCTGCTCATCTGCGGCAAGATGGCGGTGGATGGCGATACGGCCCAGATTGGTCCCGAGCTTGCCGGTGCCTTTGAGATTCCCTGCGTGACCGACGTGAGCTGCGTGCAGAGCGCGGGCTTTACGACGTGTGGCTCGCTGGCGCTCGTTCACGGATGCGATGCCGGCGAGGAGACGGTGTGCCTGGAGATGCCGTGCGCGATGACGACTGCCAAGGAGATTGGCCAGCTGCGCATGCCGAGTATTGCCGGTATTCGCGCGGCCGAGGATGCAGACGTGCGTGTGGCCAGCGCTGCCGACGTAAACGCCGATCCCTCGCGTTGCGGCCTTGCCGGATCACCGACGCAGGTCGTGCGCTCGTTTGTGCCCGACCGTGACCAAACGTGCGAGGCCGTTGAGGGGACGGCGTCCGAGCAGGCGGTAGAACTTGCCAAGATTATCGAGGGGATGGCATAGATGAGCGGACTGATTATCGATAGCGAAGCCTGTATCGGCTGCGGTCGCTGCGTTCGCGCCTGTGCCTCGGGCGGCATCGTAGTGGAAGGCGAGCGACCCAACCGATGCGCCCACGTAACCGACGGCTGCATCCTATGCGGTGGGTGCGTCGACGCCTGCCCTGTCAACGCTATCTCGATCGAGCGTGACGAGGCCGCTGGTGCGGTGGACCTTGATGCATATCGAGACATTTGGGTCTTCGTGCAGACTGACGAGCGCGACGCCGTGGCTCCCGTGGCCTACGAGCTCATGGGCAAGGGGCGCGAGCTTGCCGATGCTCGCGGCTGCCGCCTGGTGGCACTGGTCGGTATGGGCCCCGAGGGTTCTCTCGGTGACCTGGAGCATCTGGTTTGCGCGGGCGCCGACGAAGTCCTGGCCTGTCGCGACGAGCGCCTGCGCCAAAACGATGCGGAGGTCTACGCCCACTTGATCTGCGATTTGGTAGCCGAACGCAAACCCGAGGCCATCCTATACGGTGCGACCGCTTTTGGCCGCGAACTGGCACCCGGCGTTGCCGTGCGCTTGCAGACGGGCCTTACGGCTGACTGCACCGTACTTTCGATGGATACGGAGACGGGACTGCTGCAACAGACGCGTCCGGCGTTTGGCGGCAACCTGATGGCCACCATCGTCTGCCCCAATCATCGTCCCCAGATGGCAACGGTTCGTCCCGGCATCTTTAAGGCACCCGACTTTGACTACGGCCGCTCCGGCACGATCACCCAGATATCGCTTGCGGATGATGCTAAGGCTCGTGTCGAGATCTCGATTCCCGCCGAGGAGTGGAGGCAGCAGGCCTCGATCGCCGATGCCGAGCGCCTGGTCGTGGTGGGCCGCGGCATTGGCTCCAAGAAGAATCTGCCCCTGATGCGAAGGCTCGCCGAGGCTCTGGGAGCCGAGCTTGGTTGCACGCGACCTGTCGTGGAGGCCGGCTGGTTGGAGTATCGCCATCAGATTGGCCAGACCGGCGTATCGGTTTCGCCCAAGCTTCTCGTGAGTATCGGTGTTTCGGGCGCCATCCAGCATCTTGCCGGCATCGGTGGGGCGGAGTGCATTATCGCCATTAACGAGGACCCGGATGCCCCCATTTTCGGTGCTGCCCAGTACAAGGTTGTTGGGGACGCCGTCGAGGTCGTCGAGGAGCTGCTGGCCCAGCTTGAGCGCTAGGCGCGCGCCAGCCAGTCGCGCATCTCGTCCTTTAGGCGGCTCCAGGCTGCCTGCGTGGCGGGGTCGGTAAAGGGGCGCGTAATGCCAAAGGGCGCGTCGAGCAGGCGGTAGATATCGCCCTGCTCGCGCGCCAGCGCGCGGCTCGCTGGATAGACGAGCTCAAACATAAAGCAGATGAGTCCCACCAGGTAGTCTGCGGGCTCGTTGCGTTCATCGCGTGCGACGCAGCGGTGCTCGTCAAAGGCGGCAAGTGTCGGCGACGAGAAACGGCTGCCGAGAAACGTCTTCTCGTCCACCTTGAGGATGGTGTCGACGGTGCTGTCGGCGATGGTGCGCATAATGTCGATCTTGTCACCATCGCGCACGATATCGCAGAAGCTCCGCGTGCGCTCGTCGAGCTGCGCGGGTAGACGGAAATCGCTGTGATAGGCAATGCTCGCTCGGATGAGCTCATCTTCTGCCGGGTCATCGATAAAGTCGCGGATGCTCGTTACGGCGGGTGCATCGGCGGGATTCTCGCCAAAGAGGACCTCGATGCCCAGCGCCGCATGGCTCATGCTCTCGGCGTCCTTAAAGGTGTCCCAGCGTCGCAGCTGCTCAAAGCGGCCCATATCGTGCAGCAGGCCGCAAAGCCATGCTAGGTCAATATCTTCTGACGACCAGCCCTGCTCGCGCGCTACGGCATCGCATGCCTCGGCCACGTGGTACGTATGCTCGATTTTGAGCGCGATGCGTGGGTTAGTGGCGTCGTAGGCATCGGTGTAGCTTTTGAAGGCCGCGCGCGCCCGGTCTCGATCGATAGCTGTCATAATGACTTCCTAAAAAGTTGTGTCTTTCGATCCGGTGGCAATTGTAGGTGAACTCGGTTGCTGTCGGATGATGATTCTGCCGTGTCGCTACATGCGGCTCGGAGACCTTGTCAGGATGAGAAGCGTATGGTGCTCAAAATCGTTAGAACCGTCTGGCCAGTGATGCTTACCTATGTTGCAATAGGCGCGCCGTGCGGAATGATCATGGGGCAGACGGGAATGGAACCCTGGATGGTTTTTGCTCTGAGCAGCACGTTCGTGACGGGCAGCGGGCAGTTTATGATCTGCAATCTGTGGCTGGCAGGTGTGCCTGCGGCGTCGATCGTCGCGAGCGTCGCCGCAATCTCCTCGCGCTTTGCGCTTTACTCGGCATCGATCGCTCCACATCTGACGGGTGCCTCGAAGCGTCAGACGCTGGCTGTTGCCGCGACACTTACCGAGGAGGCATATGGCATCTCGCTTGCCAAGTTGGTTGAAGGGGAGGATTGGGGCCCGCGCGAGTCCTTTGTGCTCAACGTGATCCTTATCGCAACATGGGGCGTATCGTGTACGATGGGCGCCATCGTCGGCGCCGTTGTCGATATTCCCACCGCCATTGCAGCCTTTATCTGCACCTCGCTCTTTATCTTCCTGCTCTTTTCGCAGCGGCTGTCGCGCGGCAACGTTGTCGCGGCGGTTTCGGGCGCGGTGTCCGTCGCCGTATGCAAGTTCTTGGGCCTCGTGAATATTGCCGTGCCGGCAAGCGTCGTGGTCGGCATTACCATTGCGCTGGCGTGCGATGCTGTATTTGACGGAAGAGGTGCCCGCGATGCCCGTTAACGAGTTCTTGGTTCTGTGGCTGTCGTCGTGGGCTGCTATCGCGTTCTTTCGCATCGCGCCGGCGTTCGCCTTGCGCGGGCGGACCCTGTCGCCCCGCATTACCGAGGCCCTGGGCTATATCCCGCCCGCCGCCTTTGCCGCGCTGGTCGCCAACGACTTGGTGAGTCCCGGCGCGTTCGACGCGGGGCTCTGGCCTGCCTTGGTTCCCTGGATTGCGGCCGCCGGCGTCGTGGTCGTGGCGGTCAAGACAAAATCGATGCTGTGGTGCTGCGTCTCGGGCATCGTACTCTATATCGTCTTGAGCCTTATATAGGGGTGGCGTCGCGGGCGCCGAATCTCGTTCCATCCCAACTTGTCGAATTTTTCACCGAGCTGGTCTATTTCTTCTGGTACCATGGTCAAACTTTACTGTAGCAAAGCGTGACGTGGGCTTTTGTACCCCGTCAGCGGAAATGGGGGTTTCATGGCACAGGAAGCGAACGCCAACGAGCAAAAGAAATTCAAGGTCCCGCGCATCCCGGGCGACATCATGATCTATCCGATGATCGTCGGTCTTTTGCTCAACACCTTCTGCCCGCAGGTTTTTGAGATCGGTGGCTTCTTTACGGCTGCCTGCCGCGGTGGCTCCAATACCATCGTCGCTGCGATCCTACTCTTCGTGGGTGCCGGCATCAGCTTTAAGTCCACACCGGGCGCTATCAAGACCGGCATCGTCGTGCTGATCCCCAAACTGGTCGTCGCAGCGGCTCTCGGCCTGGGCGTGGCATATTTCTTTAACGACAACTTCCTGGGTCTGAGTTCCGTGTCTATCATCGGCGGCATCACGTTTTGCAACATGGCGCTCTATACGGGCATCATGGGCGAGTTCGGCGATGAGTCCGAGCAGGGCGCCGTCGGTATCCTGTTCTTTACGGCCGGCCCCGCCGTCACGATGATCATCCTCGGTGTCTCGGGTCTCGCCAACATTCCCATTGGCACCATTATCGGCTCCATCTTGCCACTCGTTATTGGCATGGTTCTGGGCAACCTGTTCCCGTTTATCAAGAACCTGCTGGTTCCCGGTGCCAATCCCGCGATTGCCGTCATCGGATTTCAGCTCGGTGCGTCCATGAGCCTGTCGAGCTTTATCACCGGCGGTATTTCCGGCATCTTGCTGGGCCTTGTCACGCTGTTTGTCGTCGGTCCCATCACCTTTGCGTTTGAGCGTCTGTGCGGCGGCAATGGCAAGGCCGCTGTGGCTTGCTCCACCATTGCCGGCACGGCTATGACCACACCGGTTGCCCTCGCCGAGGTCGCACCGCGCTACGCCGAGCTTGCGCCCACCGCGTACGCTCAGATCGCCACCGCCGTTATCATCACGGCGATCATGGCTCCGATTCTGACTGGCTGGGTCGACAAGAAGTTCTGCCAAGGCAAGGAGGATCTGTCGCCTGTCGGTGTCGAGGCCATCGAGGAGGCTGTCGCGACTGACATCGATGGCGAGTAGCAATCGATACCCATCAATGATGCCGGCGTGTGCAATTCGCGCCGTATGGGCGCCCGAACAGAAACTGTTTTGCAGTGATGTTCGGGCGCTCTGCTATTATCCCCTTTACCCCTGCGGAGTAAAGGGGTGTTTATTGCCCTGATTCGAATTGGGCGATTCTGACCACTTGGATATTGAAGGGATGGCGCTAGTGGTTAAGGCACTCAAGATTGAGATATTCGTGCTATGCATGATTGTTCTTATCGGGCTTGCCGTACGAAGCCGTCGCTCCCTGTTCTCGAGCACCCAGCAGCTTTTGTTTAGCATGCTGGGCTACACGTCTGCTGCGTACATATTATTCGATATGATCTGGACGCTTTCGGACGGTGTGGACGGCACGTTGGGCATTGCTGCCAACTGGATTTCCAACGCGGTTTCGTTTTCGCTCTTTGCTATCGCGTGTCTCATTTGGTTTATCTATTCCGAGACGGTGCAGGGTTCTCGCCTTTTGACCTCGCGCTATAGGGTGGTGCTTGTAGCGTTGCCTACGGCTCTGGTGGTCGTGCTGGCGTTTACCAGTTACTGGACGCACGCCCTGTTCTATATCGATTCGCAGGGCGTGTATCGTCGCGGCTTTGCCTATATGATCCAGCCCATCGTCAGCTACTGTTACGTTATACATACGTCCCTACATGCGTTTGTGCAATCTCGCAGGGTCGAGAGCCTGCAGACGAAGGCCGTCTATCGAACCTTGGCATTTTTCGCCATTCCGGCCCTGGTGGGCGGTACCTTTCAGGTCGTATACTCGGTGCCCGGCCTTTGTGTCGGCATAATGATTAGCATGTTGCTGCTCTACATCATCTACCAGGAGCAGCTCATCTCGACCGACCCGTTGACTGGACTTAACAATCGCAACCGTTTTGAGACCTATATGCTGTCGCTCTTCTCAAATGCGGATCAGGCCGAAGATGTATATCTGCTTATGATGGACGCTGATGGCTTTAAGCAGATTAACGATCGCTATGGACATGTGGAGGGCGACCATGCTCTTCAGGTTGTTGCGACGGCGCTCAAGGATGTCTGTTCGCCGGCTGGTGGCTTTATCGCACGTTATGGTGGCGATGAGTTCGTGGTGCTCCAAAAGGCAGCGGCGGAACAGGACATCATGCGTCTGTGCGCGGCAATCAACGATGAACTCGCACGCGCCGAGGTGCCGTATCTGTTGCGGATGTCCATCGGCTATGCACGGGTCGGTGATGGTGTCGATACCTGGCAAGATTTGCTTCGTGCTGCCGACGCGGAGCTCTACCGCGTAAAGTACGAGAAGAAGAAAGCTGGCGTCCAGATACGCTAGAAATAGGGGCGCACGCTTGCGTGCATGGTGGCCCTCGGCTCTCCGATGTACTCTATTAAACTAAAGTATGTGAATCCCCTCTGCTAAATAAGGGCAGTTCGCTAGGCCTTTTTAGGCCTGTTGACGATGATGATGCCGCCGCAGACCAACAGCAGGGCAACTATAACGGTAACGGGGCTCGTGCCGGCGCCCTCGCCAAGCAGCAGTGCACTCAGCAGCACACCAAAGACGGGGTTCATAAACCCAAAGACCGAGACGCGGCTGACGGGGTTGACGGCAAGCAGGCGCGACCATAGCGAGTACGCGACGGCGGAAATGAGTGCCATATAGATAATGAGCGCGATGGCGGGGGCGATTTCAGTGGGGGAGAGCGCGCCGCCCATCAAAAACCCGATGGCGGTGAGGACCAGGCCGCCGACCAAGAACTGCCACCCGGCAAGCAAGACACCGTCGTGCTCGCGCGAGAAGATGCCGATCAGGCAGGTCGACAGGGCACCCGCGACGGTGGAGGCCAGGATAAAGCCCTCGCCGTCGAGCGTAAAGCCAAAGGTGCCGTCCGCGCCCGAAAGGTTGACGAGCGCGACGCCGGCAAAGCCCAGTGCACAGCCGAGCACCTTGGCCGTACTGAGCTTTTCGGTGCGAAACGCCAGGGCGGCAAAGAGGATTGCGAGGAAGTTGGCGCTGGCCTCGATGATGGAGCTCGACATGGCGCTGGCGCACGAGAGGCCCAGATAGAAAAAGAAGTACTGCCCGATAGTCTGGAAGAGCGACAAGACAAAGATGGGCTTGATGTCGCGAGCCTGCGGAATGAGGGGGCGGCGTTGGGCCGCACTCATCCCAACGATAACCAGGGCGCCGGCAAGCGTGAAGCGCAAGCCCGCAAAGAGCAGCTGCGAGGCGCTATCGTGCGCCGGGATACCAAAGAGCGCGTAGCCGATCTTGATGCAGGGAAACGCCGATCCCCAGAGTGCACAGCAAACAAGACAACCCAGGATGAGTCCGGGCAGGGTGGCGAGATACGGCTTGCGGCTTTCCATGATGTCCTTCCTGCATGCGCGAAGCAAAAAAGAACCCGCCACCGGATGCGTCGGTGGCGGGTGTTGTTACCCGAGGGGATTGTACCCGATGGGAAAGGTTTAAGCGAAGTAGGCCACGCCGCTCTCAAAGATCGGCATGAACTTATCGCCGGGGACATGCTCGGGCACGTTGCGGTACAGGTTGTCGCCGCGACGCTCGGCATGGCCCATCTTGCCCAGGACGCGGCCGTCGGGGCTCGTGATGCCCTCGATGGCGAGTGCGGAGCCGTTGGGGTTGACGGAGAGATCCATGCTGGGCTTGCCGTTCTCGCCCACGTACTGCGTGGCGACCTGGCCGTTGGCGATCAGCTGGGCGAGCACTTCGTCATTGGCGACAAAGCGGCCCTCGCCGTGGCTGATGGCGACGGTGTAGGGGTCGTCCAGGCTGCACTGCGACAGCCACGGGGACAGGTTGGACGAGATGCGGGTGCGCACCAGACGGCTCTGGTGGCGACCGATGGTGTTGAACGTCAGCGTGGGCGCATCGGGCGTGGCGTCGACGATGTCGCCGTAGGGCACCAGGCCGAGCTTGATCAGGGCCTGGAAGCCGTTGCAGATACCCAGCATGAGGCCATCGCGGGCCTTGAGCAGGTCGCGGACGGCTTCGGTGACCTCGGGAGCGCGGAAGAACGCCGTGATGAACTTGGCGGAGCCATCGGGCTCGTCACCGCCCGAGAAGCCGCCGGGGATCATGACGATCTGGCTTTGGCGGATGCGGCGGGCAAGCTCGTGGGTGCTCTCGGCGACAGCCTCGGGCGTGAGGTTGTTGATCACGAAGGTATCGGCCTCGGCGCCGGCGGCGCGGAAGGCGCGGGCGCTGTCGTACTCGCAGTTGTTGCCGGGGAACACGGGGATGATCACGCGCGGGCGGGCGATTTTGGCGCCGCCGTACACGTGGATATCCTTGGCACGGAAGTCGATGGTCTCGACCTCGGGGGTCTTGCCGGCGCTGCGGTAGGCAAAGACGCCCTCGATGCCGCTCTCCCAGGCCTCCTGGAGCTCGGCGAGCTCGATGACCTCGGAGCCGGTGTCGAAGACATAGCCCTCGACGGTGGTGCCCAGGGGCTCGACGACAACGCCGTCGGCGACCTCGGGCAGCTCGGCATCCTCGGCGAGCTCGACGATAAAGCTACCGTAGAGCGGGGTGAAGAGGCTCTCCACGTCTACATCCTCGGCAAGCTCGATACCGATCTGGTTACCGACGCACATCTTAAAGAGGCTCTCGGCGCCGCAGCCGTAGCCGGGCGTGGAGATGGCCAGGGCGTTGCCGTTGGCGGTGAGCGCCTCGACGGCGTCAAACGCAGCGAGCAGCTGCTGAGCGTCGGGGCGGTAGTCCTCACCATAGGTGGCGGGGGCGATGCGCACGACGCGATGCGTCAGACCCTTGAACTCGGGCGAGACGGCACGGGCGGCCTTACCCACGGCCACAGCGAAGCTGATCAGGGTCGGCGGAACGTTGAGCTCGCCGGCCTCGTCCTCAAACGAGCCGCTCATGGAGTCCTTGCCACCGATGGCGCCGGCGCCCAGGTCGACCTGGGCCATGAGGGCGCCCAGGACGGCTGCCGTGGGCTTGCCCCAGCGCTCGGCCTCGGTACGCAGGCGCTCGAAGTACTCCTGGAAGGAGAGATAGGCGCGCTTGTGCTCAAAGCCGGCGGCCACGAGCTTGGCGATTGACTCAACCACGGACAGGTAGGCGCCCGCAAACTGGTCGGCCTCCATCAGGTAGGGGTTGAAGCCCCATGCCATGGCGCTCGCCGTGGTGGTCTCGCCGTCCACGGGGAACTTGGCGACCATGGCAGAGCTCGGGGTGAGCTGCGTCTTGCCGCCAAAGGGCATGAGCACGGTCGCGGCGCCGATGGTGGAGTCGAAGCGCTCGGAAAGGCCCTTGTTGGAGGCGACGTTGAGGTCGGTGACAAGCGAGGTCATGCGTTCGGCAAGCGTGGTGCCGGCCCAGCTGGGTTGCCACACGCTGCGGGCGCAGACGTGGGCGACCTGGTGCTTGGGCGCACCGTTGGAGTTGAGGAACTCGCGGGAGAGGTCGACGATGGCCACACCGTTCCAGGCCATGCGCATGCGCGGCTCGGCGGTAACCTCGGCGATAACGGTCGCCTCCAGGTTCTCCTCGGCGGCGTAGCCCATGAATTCCTCGACGTCACCGTCGGCGACGGCGCAGGCCATGCGCTCCTGGGACTCGGAGATGGCGAGCTCGGTGCCGTCCAGGCCGTCATACTTCTTGGTCACGGTGTCCAGGTCGACATACAGGCCGTCGGCAAGTTCGCCCACGGCGACCGAGACGCCGCCGGCGCCAAAGTCGTTGCAGCGCTTGATCAGGCGGCAGGCGTCGCCGCGGCGGAACAGACGCTGCAGCTTGCGCTCGACCGGGGCGTTGCCCTTCTGGACCTCGGCGCCCGAGGTCTCGATGGACTCGGTGTTCTGGGTCTTGGAGGAGCCGGTGGCGCCGCCGATGCCGTCACGGCCGGTGCGGCCGCCCAGCAGGATGATCTTGTCGGTGGGGGCGGGGCACTCGCGACGCACGTGGTTTGCCGGGGTGGCGCCCACGACGGCGCCGACCTCCATGCGCTTGGCCACGTAGCCGGGGTGATAGAGCTCGTTGACCTGGCCGGTGGCAAGGCCGATCTGGTTGCCGTAGCTGGAGTAGCCGGCGGCGGCGGTGGTTACGAGCTTGCGCTGCGGCAGCTTGCCCTCGAGCGTCTCGGACACGGGGACGGTGGGGTCGCCGGCGCCGGTGACACGCATGGCCTGGTACACGTAGCTGCGGCCCGACAGCGGGTCGCGGATGGCACCGCCCACGCAGGTGGCGGCACCGCCGAAGGGCTCGATCTCGGTCGGGTGGTTGTGGGTCTCGTTCTTAAACAGGAACAGCCAGTCCTGGTCCTCGCCGTCGACATCGACCTTTACCTTGACGGTGCAGGCGTTGATCTCCTCGGACTCATCGACATCGGTCATGACGCCGGTCTTCTTGAGATACTTGGCGCCGATGGTGCCCATGTCCATGAGGCAGACGGGCTTGGCGTCGCGACCGAGTTCGTGGCGCATCTCCATGTAGCGGTCGAAGGCCTGCTGCACCACGGCGTCATCGATCGTCACATCATCCAGGACGGTGCCGAAGGTGGTGTGGCGGCAGTGGTCGGACCAATAGGTGTCGATTACGCGGATCTCGGTGATGGTGGGGTCGCGGTCCTCATCGCGGAAGTACTGCTGGCAGAAGGCGATGTCCGCCTCGTCCATGGCAAGGCCGCGCTCGGAGATAAAGGCGGCAAGGCCGGCTTCGTCGAGCTCGCGGAAACCGTCGAGCACCTCGACGGGCTGGGGCTCGGGGGTCTCCATGTACAGCGTCTCGGGCAGGTCGAGTGAGGCGATGCGCGCCTCGACGGGGTTCACCACGTAGTGCTTGATGGCATCGATGGCGGCCTCGTCCAGAGCGCCCGAGATCATATAGACCTTGGCGGAGCGCACGGCGGGGCGCTCGCCCTGGCTGATGAGCTGCACGCACTCGCTGGCGGAGTCGGCGCGCTGGTCAAACTGGCCAGGCAGGAATTCGACGGCAAAGACGGCGCCATCGCTTGCGGGGAGCTCGTCGTAGGTCACATCGACCTGGGGCTCGCTAAAGACGGTCGGCACGCAGGAGCGGAAAAGCTCTTCGTCGATGCCCTCGACGTCGTAGCGGTTTATGATCCTCAGGGCCTCGATGCCCTTGATGCCGAGAATTTCGGTCAGCTCGCCCTTGAGCTGCTGAGCCTCGACGTCGAACCCGGGTTTCTTCTCCACGTAGATACGAGAGACCATTGGTTCCTGCCTTCCTGATCGGTTGGGCGTACGGTACGGTATGCGGCAGCGGTCGGTTTGCGGGGCCTGCCCTGCGGTCGCCTTGAGCCACATGTTTGTAAACCTCACTATGATACGACAGCTCGCGGCGCGTTGAGGACGGCGAGGGTGCTACAGTGAAGCGCAAACAAGAGAAAGGCATCACATGGCATTCGTTTCACTCGCCATCATCGCACTCGTGGCCTTTGCAAGCCCCTTCATCGCCTCGGCGATTCCCGGAAAACCCGTTCCCGAGACGGTCTTTTTGCTCGTGTTTGGCGCGGTGCTGGGACCTCATATGCTCGGCATTATCCATGTGGATGCCGAGGTCTCGCTCGTGTCCGAGCTCGGCCTGGCCTTTTTGTTCCTGCTTGCCGGCTTTGAGATCGATCCCAAGAACATCACGGGCATCGAGGGGCGCTACGGCATGGCGACGTGGGTCGTCACGTTTGGCATCGCCTGGCTTGCCGTGCGCTTTACCCCGTGGTTTTCGGTCAGTCATTTTGATGGCATCGCCGTGACGCTGGCGTTGACCTCGACGGCACTTGGGGCGCTCATGCCCATCTTGCGCGAGCGGTCGCTTGCCGGGACACGCGTCGGCGATTCGATTCTTGCCTATGGTACGTGGGGCGAGCTCGGGCCCGTGCTTGCCATGTCGGTGCTGCTGTCTGCCCGTACGGGTATCGAGACGTTGCTGATCTTGGGCCTGTTCGCCGTGGTGTGCGTGCTGCTTGCTGTGGTCCCCAGCCGCTCCAAGCGTATCGGCAGCCGCTTCTTTGCCTTTATTCAGGAGCGCGCCGATACGACTTCTCAGACGTTCGTGCGCCTCACAGTGCTCATCCTGGTCACGCTCGTGGCGTTCTCGGCCATTTTTAGCCTCGATATCGTGTTGGGCGCTTTTGCCGCGGGCTTTGTTCTGCGCTATATCATCCCCGAGGGCAACCATACGCTCGAGCTTAAACTCGATGGCCTTGCCTATGGCTTTTTGATCCCGGTGTTCTTTACCGTTTCGGGTGCCAAGATCGACCTGACGGCTGTAGCATCGCGCCCCGGCTTGCTCGTGGGCTTTATCGTGGCGTTGCTGGTTATCCGCGCCGTGCCCATTCTCATCTCTATGAGTATTTGTCCCGCGACGCGCGATGTGTCGGCGTACGGTCGCATTACCGTGGCCCTGTACTGCACCACGGCGCTGCCGATCATCGTTGCCGTGACGAGCGTTGCCGTCAACGCGGGTGCGCTGTCGCAAGATATTGCGTCGGTCATGGTTGCCGCCGGTGCCATCACGGTGTTCTTGATGCCATTACTCGCGCAGCTCTTCTACCGCGTGGTCGACGCCGCACCGGTCGCCGCCGTGGCAGAAGTTGCCGAGCATCCATCCGATGCGCTCGACATCCTGCGCGCCCATCACGATTTGGCGAGCCTGCTCGCACGCGAGCACGAGCTGCTGACCTCGCATGGTCACGGTCGCACGCTCGACGGCATACCTACCCTTGATTCCATTGCCGACCGCCTCTCGGCCGAGGCGGCAAGCGGGCACATCGATGCCCGTATCGTGGACGCCGCCCATTTGCTGGCCGAAAAGACTTACGGCGACGAGATCGACCCCGGCAAGCTCACCCCGCGTGAGCGCCGCCGCCTGGAGCGCGCCAAGCTCGCCGTGCGCGAATACCGCCGCCGCATGCTGGAGCTTTACGCACACGAAGAGGCCCAGGACGACGACGGCAGGTAGCCAACGTCGCCGCGAAAAATGCATCCCGGAATTGGCGTCTAGAGTGGGATGCGCTTTCCACGAGAAGTCCGTTGCGGAAAGCGCATCCCGGAATCCGGACCCAGAATGGGACATAGTTTCCGAAAGAAGGCTCTGGGGGAAGCTGCGCCCCGTTCTGAGCTGAAATACCGGGACGCAGTTTCCCATACAAACAGAACAAAGGCGCGCCGCCTGCAGTTGATGCAGGAAGCGCGCCTTTTAGTTGAGCAATGTTGAGGCTGGGAGCTGAGGCTTGTGGTCCCTTAAGAGCGGGCAGCTCCGTCGACGGGGAGCACAGCGCCCGTAACGTAGGCGGCCATGTCGCTCGCTAGGAAGACAAAGGCGTTGGCGACATCCTCGGGCTCGCCCATGCGGCCGAGCGGGATGGTAGCGATGATGGGCTTGATGACTTCTTCGGGCAGGTTGGCGACCATGTCGGTCCTGGTTACGCCGGGGGCGACGGCATTGACGCGAATGCCCACGGGGGCGAGCTCGCGTGAGAGCGACTGGACCATGCCGTTGACGGCGAACTTGGACGTGGGATAGCCAACGCCGGAGGGCTGACCGTACTTAGCGACCATCGAGCTCGTGGTGGTGATGGTGCCACCGTGGCCGGCTTCGGTCATGATCTTGGCAGCGGCCTGGTGACCATTAAAGACGGCGACGACGTTGAGGTCCATGACCTTGGCGAACTCCTCGGCCGTGTAGTCCAAAAGGGGCGAGCGCTGGGAGATACCGGCATTGTTGACGACCGTGTCGAGACCGCCCATGTCGGCTGCGGCCTGCGTAAAGGCCTCGGTTACGGCCTCGAGTGAGGTGAGGTTGCACGAACGCCCCCAGATCTTTGCCTCGGGATAGGCGGCGGCGAGCTTCTCAACGGCCGCGTCGGCGGTTTCCTGACGCGAACCAAAGACGGTGACGGCGGCGCCTTCCTCGATAAAACGGCAGGCGATGGCATAGCCGATACCGCGCGTGCCTCCGGTGATGATTGCTTTCTTACCCTCGAGCAACATGGTGCCTCCATTCTTCGGGGGTGGACATACGCAGCACAGCATAACGGCGCGCAAAATCAACTTCGTTCGCATATCGGTAAACGGCACCCTCGGTTGTCAGCGAATGGCCAAGTTGTTCAAACTTTTGCTTGATGAACGCAATGGGCGGTTTCAAACAAAGGGGCTCCCATCCAAACGGACGGGAGCCCCTCAGGTGCTATGTTGTGTGCCAAGGACTGGACTAGTTCGCCATGACACCTTCGGTCCAGGCCTCGACGTCCTCGATGCGCAGGACGTTGGCGACCTCGGCCACGCAGTCGACGCTGGCAAGCTCGGCGGCGGCAGCCTGGACGTCCTTCTCGAGTGCGCGGTGCGTCAGGAAGATGACCGAGCAGGCATCGCTGACGCCCGACTTGCCGTCCTCGACCTGGTTGATGAGCGAGATCGAGATGTTGTGCTTGGCAAAGATGTCGACCGTCTCGGACAGGGCGCCCACGCGGTCGGCGACCTTCAGGCGCACATAGTACTTGGTCTGGAGCTCGTCCATAGGCTTAAAGGCGAGGTTGTGGCCATAGGGCTCAATCTCGGGCAGCGGAGCCACACCGCGGCTGATCTGCTCGGAGAGCGACAGGATGTCGCCCACGACGGCACTCGCGGTGGGGAAGGAGCCTGCGCCGGCACCGTAGAACATGGTCTCGCCCACGGCGTCGCCCACCACGTAGACGGCATTCATGGCGCCGTTGACCTTGGCGAGCATATGGTCTGCCGGGATGAGCGTGGGGTGCACGCGAACGTCGACGCCGGCGTCGGTGTTGCGTGCGATGCCCAGCAGCTTGATGGTGTAGCCGAGCTCGCGGGCCTGGGCAATGTCCTCGGCGCCGATGGTACGGATACCCTGCTGGTAGACATCGTCGGTGGTCACGCGGGTGCCAAAGCCGATGGAAGCGAGGATTGCCGTCTTGCTGGCGGCGTCGAAGCCGTCGACGTCGGCGGACGGGTCGGCCTCGGCATAGCCCTTTGCCTGGGCGTCGGCGAGCACGTCAGCGTAATCGGCGCCCTCGGCGTCCATGCGCGACAGGATGTAGTTGGTGGTGCCGTTGAGAATGCCAGCGATGGTCAGGATCTTGTTGCCCACCAGGTCGTGCTCAAGCGTGCTCACGATGGGGATGCCACCGCCGCAGCTGGCCTCGCACTTAATCTGCACGCCGCACGCGCGCGCCTTCTCGGCGAGCGTCTCGACATGACGGCCCAGCAGGGCCTTGTTGGCAGAGACGACGTGCTTGCCGTTCTCGAAGGCGGTGGTGAAGATTTCGGTCGCGGGGTGCTCGCCGCCGATGAGCTCGACGACGATATCGACGGCGGGGTCGGTGACGACGTCATGCCAGTCGCTCGTAAAGGCCTCGCGCTCAATGCCTGCCGCCTCGGCCTGCTCCCAAGCAAGCGCGCAGGCGCGGGTCAGCTTAAGGTCGATGCCGTAGGCGGCCAGGTACTCATCGTGGTGGCTCTTGATCAGACGGGCCACGCCGCCGCCGACGGTTCCCAGACCGATGAGGCCGACGTTCACGGTGCGCAGGGGTTCGCTCATAGATAGCTCCTTCGTGCATCTTATGGATGGATTAACTGCTTAAAGGTTGAGTGCATTCTAGCGTGAAGTGCAGGCGCGTGCTTGCCTGGCAGCGGGAGCAGCACAAAACGCCACCCCCGAAACGCTGCGGAAACATTGGAAACACACTCGCTACAAACGAACTTCCGTAACAAACTGTCAACGTTTGCACCATAAGGTTTGCCCTGTACCGCAAGACGGCCGCACCGCGGCCAGCGAAAAGGGGGACACCATGTTTAGCATCAACAACGTACTTAACCGCAGGAGTTTCTTGGCTGGCGCCGCGGCGTTCGGTAGCACCGCGGCACTCGCTGGTTGCTCGTCGGGTGGCTCGGACGGCGGCTCCGCCGATGACGGCAATACCTTCAAGATCGGTGTCATCGGCCCTCTGACCGGCGCCGCGGCAACCTATGGCGTTTCGGCCGAGAAGGGTGCCAAGCTCGCCGCCAAGGATTTTTCGACCAAGGACCTCAAGCTCTCGCTTAAGTCTGAGGATGACGTCGCCGACGGCGAGAAGGCCATCAACGCCTTCAATACCTTGTGCGACTGGGGCATGCGGGCGCTCGTCGGCCCCGTCACCACCGGTGCCGCCGTCGCTGTCTCGGGCGAGATCGCCGACGATATGCTCATGGTCACGCCTTCGGCCTCGTCGCTCGACGTTACCAAGGATAAGACCACGGTTTTCCAGGTTTGCTTCACCGATCCCACCATGGGCGCCAGCGCCGCGAAGTTCTTGGCCGAGAAGTACGCGGATGCCAAGATCGCCCTGTTCTACAACTCCGGCGATACGTATAGCTCGGGCGTTGCCGACGCTTTTGCCGAGCAGGCCAAGGCGTCCAAGCTCGACATCGTCGATACCGAGACCTTTAAGGACGACTCTTCCACGAGCTTTACCAACCAGCTCACCAAGGCCAAGGAGGCCGGCGCTACGCTTATCTTTGCCCCGATCTATTACACGCCGGCGTCCGTCCTGCTCAAGAACGCCAAGGACATGGGCTACGACATGACGCTTATGGGCACCGACGGCATGGACGGCCTGCTCTCTGTGGAAGGCTTCGATACCTCTCTTGCCGAGGGCGTACTGCTCATGACCCCGTTCTCTGCTGACGATGAGAAGAACGCCGACTTCGTCAAGGCCTATAAGGACGTCTACGACGAGACGCCCAATCAGTTTGCCGCCGATGCCTATGACTGCGTCCATGCGATTGCCGAGGCTATCGATAAAGCGGGCATCGACATTACGGCTGACGGTGCCGACATTGCCGACGACCTTGCCAAGGCCATGCGCAAGATCAAGATCGAGGGCCTGACGGGCGAGCTGACGTGGAATGACGAGGGTCAGGTCGAAAAGCCCGCTACGGCCTATGTGATCCAGGACGGCAAGTATATCGCCGCCTAAGTGCGCATAAAACGCTACCGGTGAGGCTGTTTTATTCAGGGCGGGGACGCCTGTAACAGAATGGAAACATTACTTTTACACAATAAAGTGGCATTACTGCATAAAATAATAGAAATACGCAGAAAAATGGATAAATGAACAAATCCAAAGAAAAGTTGAAATAATCGCCACTTTTCCTAACTAAAGCGTCTACTATTTTGCGAACGCCGAACACGGCGAAGGATGGCCTGTCGGGCAACCAAAACCCGACGAGATTTGAGAGGAGAGCCGCATGTCGAGCCTCACCGGTAAGTCATTGAACCCTGTTATGAATCGCAGGAGCGTTATCGCGAGCGCAGCAGGTCTGGGGGCGATGTCCATTCTAGCGGGCTGCTCCTCCAACGGCGGCGACAGTGGTTCCGCTTCGGGCGACGCTTCGTTTAAGATCGGCACCATCGGCCCGCTGACCGGCGCCAACGCGTCCTACGGCAAGTCTGTTACCCAGGGCGTCGAGCTTGGCTGCAAGGACTTCTCCACCAAGGAGCTGCCGCTTGCCAGCAAGGCCGAGGATGACCAGGCCGATGGCGAGAAGGCCGTCAACGCCTTCAACACCCTGCTCGACTGGGGCATGCAGGCCCTCGTCGGCCCGACCACCACGGGCGCGTCGGTTGCCGTTGCCGCCGAGTGTGGTAACGACCCCAAGACGTTCATGATCACCCCGTCCGCGTCCTCCGAGGACGTCACCGACGGCAAGGATTGCGTCTTCCAGGTTTGCTTCACCGACCCCAACCAGGGCGTCAACGCTGCCAAGTTCCTGGCGCAGAAGTATGCGGACGAGAAGTTCGTGCTGTTCTATAACTCCGGCGACGCCTATTCTTCGGGTGTCGCGGATGCCTTTAAGGTTCAGGCTGCTGAGTCCAAGCTCGAGATTGTCGACGAGGAGACCTTTAAGGACGACTCCGCCACGAGCTTTACCAACCAGCTGACCAAGGCCAAGCAGGCCGGCGCCACCATGATCTTTGCGCCGATCTACTACACCCCGGCCTCCGTCCTGCTCAAGAACGCCAAGGACATGGGCTACGACGTCAAGATGATGGGCTGCGACGGCATGGACGGCATCCTGGGCGTTGAGGGCTTCGACACCTCTCTTGCCGAGGGTCTGCTGCTCATGACCCCGTTCTCTGCCGACGACGAGAAGAACGCCGACTTCGTCAACGCTTACAAGGATAAGTACGGCGATACCCCCGACCAGTTTGCCGCTGACGCCTACGACGGTGTGCACGCGGTGGCCGAGGCCCTCAAGGAGGCCGGTCTTGGTGTCGACGCCGACCCGACCGAGGTCGCCGAGAAGCTGTCCAAGGCTATGCTCAAGATTACCGTTGACGGTCTGACCGGCAAGCTCACCTGGAACGATAAGGGTCAGGTCCAGAAGGAGCCCACGGCGTACGTCATCACCGACGGCAAGTACGTACAGGCCTAATAGGCCGCCTTACATAGAGCGGTTTTGATCCCAAGCAGGGGAGGTTTTGGCCTTCCCTGCTTGCTTGGTATCTAGGGACGATGTAACGTCCCTGTTTCATACATCAACTGGAAACCTATTCGAAAGGGGGATGTGGAACATGACAGTCTTTATCCAATACCTGGTCAACGGCCTGTCCATGGGCAGCGTCTACGCCATCATCGCGTTGGGCTACACCATGGTCTACGGTATCGCCAAGATGCTGAACTTCGCTCACGGCGACGTCATCATGGTCGGTGCCTATGTCTCGTTCTGCGCCACGTCGTACCTCGGCCTCCCGGGCTGGGCATCTGTAATTCTCTCTTGTGTGGTCTGCACGGTTCTCGGTGTTCTCATCGAGGGTCTGGCATACAAGCCGCTGCGCCAGGCGGGCCCTCTGGCCGTTCTGATCACGGCCATCGGCGTGTCTTACTTCCTGCAGAACGCCGCGCAGCTTCTGTGGGGCGCCACGCCCAAGAACTTCACTTCGCTCGTCACCTTCCAGGTGCCGGAGTTCTTGGCCAAGTTCAACGTAAGCGCCGTCTCGCTCGTCACCATCGTCGCCTGCCTGGTTATCATGGCCGGTCTGATGTTCTTTACAGGTAAGACCAAGATGGGCAAAGCCATGCGCGCCGTGTCCGAGGACAAGGCCGCCGCTCAGCTCATGGGCATCAACGTCAACCGCACCATCTCGATGACGTTTGCCATCGGCTCCGCGCTTGCCGCCATCGCCGGCGTGCTCCTGTGCTCCTACTCGCCGGTGCTGCAGCCCACGACGGGTGCCATGCCTGGCATCAAGGCCTTCGATGCAGCCGTCTTCGGTGGCATCGGCTCCATCCCCGGCGCCTTTGTCGGTGGCATTCTCATCGGCATCATCGAGGCGATGGCACAGGCTTATATTTCCACGAGCCTTGCCAACTCCATCGTCTTTGGTGTTTTGATCATCGTCCTGCTCGTCAAGCCTGCCGGCCTCTTGGGCAAGTACGTCCCCGAGAAGGTGTAGGTGAGCGCTATGAAGTTCCTTAAAGACAAGCAGACGCGTCACGACTTTGTCACGTACGCCATGTGCATCGTGGCATTCGCCATCGTGTTCTTTATGCAGTCCAACCATATGATTCCGCGCATGATCGCCGGTCAGCTGGTTCCCATCACGGCCTACATCGTTATGGCCATCTCGCTCAACCTCGTTGTCGGCATCGCGGGCGACTTGTCGCTGGGCCACGCGGGCTTTATGAGTGTCGGCGCCTATACGGGCATCGTTACCGCCGTCGCGCTGGAGAGCGCCGTTCCCTCCGATCCGATGCGCCTGATCATCAGCATTGTGGTCGGCGCTATCGCCGCTGCCATCTTGGGCTTCCTGATTGGCATCCCGGTTCTGCGCCTGAGCGGTGACTACCTGGCCATCGTGACCCTGGCTTTTGGCGAGATCATCAAAGAGATCGTCACCTGTCTTATCGTGGGCGTCGACTCCCGCGGCCTGCATGTTATCTTTAACATCACGGGTAACTCCACGATCGACGACCTGCACCTGCTCGAGGACGGCACCGCCATCATCAAGGGCGCGCAGGGCGCATCGGGCGTGTCGACCTATTCGACTTTCCTTGCCGGCGCCATCCTGGTCATGGTCGCGCTCGTGATTGTACTCAACCTGGTCCGCAGCCGTACCGGCCGTGCCATTATGGCCGTGCGCGACAACAAGATCGCTGCCGAGTCCGTGGGTATCTCCGTCACCCAGTACCGCATGATCGCCTTCGTGGTTTCCGCTGCCCTCGCCGGTGCTGCCGGAGCCCTGTTTGGCGGTAACTTCTCACAGCTTTCCGCCACTAAGTTCGACTTCAACACGTCCATCCTCATTCTGGTGTTCGTGGTCCTGGGCGGCCTGGGCAACATGCGCGGTTCCGTTATCGCGGCGGCGCTGCTCACGGTGCTCCCCGAGCTGCTCCGTCAGTTCTCGGACTATCGCATGCTCATCTACGCCATCGTGTTGATCCTGGTCATGGTCTTTACCAACAACCCGCAGCTCAAGGCGTTCTTCGCACGCATTAAGGACCGCTTTGCTCCCAAGAAGGAGGTGGCAGCCGATGCCCAGTAAGTTTGAGTTCAACAAGGGCAAGATGGTCCCGTATCCTTCTGGCGCCATCGTTCCCGATCGCGACCTGGGCCATCGCCCGGCTCTCGAGTGTATCCACCTGGGTATTGAGTTCGGCGGCCTCAAGGCGGTCGACGACTTTAGCCTGACCATCGGCAAGACCGAGATCGCCGGTCTGATTGGCCCCAACGGCGCCGGCAAGACCACGGTCTTCAACCTGCTTACCAAGGTGTACCAGCCCACGCACGGCACCATCCTGCTCGACGGCGAGGACACCTCGGGCAAGTCCGTCTACCAGGTTAACCGCATGGGTATCGCCCGTACCTTCCAAAACATCCGCCTGTTTAACACCATGACGGTGGAGGACAACGTAAAGGTCGGCCTGCACAACCAGGAGCGCTACTCTGGTTTTGAGGGCGTGCTGCGTCTGCCGACGTACTGGAAGCACGAGAAGGCCGCCCATGAGCGCGCCATGGAACTGCTCTCCATCTTTGATATGGAGCATCTGGCAAACGAGCAGGCCGGTTCGCTGCCTTACGGCGCCCAGCGTCGTCTGGAGATTGTCCGTGCGCTTGCCACCAACCCCAAGCTGCTGCTGCTCGATGAGCCGGCCGCCGGCATGAACCCGTCCGAGACCGCAGAGCTCATGGCGAACATCGTCAAGATCCGCGACACCTTTGGCATTGCCATCATGCTCATCGAGCACGACATGTCGCTCGTCATGAATATTTGCGAGGGCATCTGCGTGCTTAACTTTGGCAAGATCATCGCCAAGGGCACGGCCGAGGAAATCCAGAACAACGATGCCGTTATCGAGGCGTATCTGGGCAAGCAGGATAAGGGGGAGAACTAAATGGCAGAGCCGATGCTTTCCGTCTACAACATCAACGTCTGGTACGGCGCCATCCACGCCATCAAGGACATCTCCTTTAACGTTAACGAGGGCGAGATCGTGGCCCTGATCGGCGCTAACGGCGCCGGCAAGTCCACAACGCTCAAGACCGTCTCGGGCCTTTTGCGCTCCAAGACCGGCTCCATTAAGTTCATGGGCGAGGACATAACCCATACGCCTGCCGACAAGCTGGTGGGCAAGGGTCTGGCCCAGGTGCCCGAGGGCCGTCGTGCCTTTTTGCAGATGACAGTCGAGGAGAACCTGGAGATGGGCGCCTATACGCAGCCCAAGTCCACGGTGGCTCCGGGGCTCGAGCGCGTCTACGAGCAGTTCCCGCGCCTAAAGGAGCGTCGTCGTCAGGTCGCCGGCACCCTTTCGGGCGGCGAGCAGCAGATGCTCGTCATGGGCCGTGCCCTCATGAGCAACCCCAAGCTGCTCATGCTCGATGAGCCCTCCATGGGCCTGGCGCCGATTCTGATCGAGCAGATCTTCCAGATTGTCGAGGACCTGCACAAGACCGGCACCACGGTGCTTCTGGTCGAGCAAAACGCACAGATGGCGCTTTCGATCGCCACGCGCGGCTACGTGCTCGAGACCGGCAAAATCACCATGACCGGCACCGGCCAAGAGCTGCTGCACGACGACAACGTCCGCAAGGCTTACCTGGGCGGCTAACTAGTTACGCGGTTTTACCAAACCGCGTAACGGCTCGACGCTGCAAGCCCGCCAGAGCGGCAATCTGCCTTTCAACTTCGGCGGCATGACCAGAAGGTCAATGCCGCCTTGTTTCAAGGCACCTTGCTCGCTCTGGCGGGTTTTCGCTGTCTTTGCCAAAACATCGGCGTTGCCTTGGCTGTAGCCATTGGGTGCTCATTGGGGACAGACTTAAATGACTGCCTACAGAATGAGAGTGGATATTCTCCCGTTTTTGGCCTGTTGGGGATGCGACAGAAAGTTGGCACTTAGGGACGTTCCTTATGTGCCGGCACCTGGGGACACTCCTGGTCAAGGTTTTGTTTCGTCGTGCGGGTTGATATCTAAAGTGCGACAATGCCGTGTGGAAATAGAAATGTCATCTGGGGGCCTATCTATGCTGTACGAATTTTGTGCCGAGAACTTTGAGCGAGTGCCGGCGGCCATCGAGGCCGGTGCGGGGCGCATTGAGCTGTGCGACAACCTCGCCGTCGGTGGCACCACGCCTTCCGCCGGCGTTATTAGCGCTACAGTCAGCTATGCTCACGAGCATGACGTGCGAGTGATGTGCATGATTCGTCCGCGTGGTGGCGACTTTCATTACAACCAGGACGAGCTACGCATGATGGAGATGGACCTGGGCCTTGCCGTGAGCGCCGGCGTCGATGGCCTGGTCTTTGGCTGCTGCAAGCCCTGTGCCGGCGGCTGGGCGCTCGACGAACTCACCCTCGGCGCCCTCGTTATGGCTACGGGCTGCGCGACCGAGGAGTGCAAGCGCGAGTCCCTTGACATCACCTTCCACATGGCATTTGACCAGCTCTCGCCCGAAGCTCAGCCGGGCGCCATTGACACGCTCGCCGACTGCGGCGTCACGCGCATTCTTACGCACGGTGGTGCTGCCGGTACGCCGATTGAGGACAACTTCGAAAACCTGGCTCGTTTAATCGAGTATGCGGGCGATCGTTTGACCATCCTTCCCGGCGGCGGCATCACTACGGCAAATCGCGACGCGGTCACGGCGGCGCTAGGCGTCTCCGAGCTCCATGGCACCAAGATCGTGCCGCTGGGGGTATAACCCGTGGCGCTGGTATTTGACGTTCAGCAGGCGAGCGGCAAGCCCGACGATAATCGTCGCCCTGGCACCGCGTGCCCCTTTTGCGACACGGAGGGGCTCGCCAACATCATCCAGCGCGATGGTGACTGCATCTGGCTCGAGAATAAGTTCAAGACCTTGCGGGCCACCCGTCAGACCGTATTGATCGAGTCGGCCAATCACGACGCCGACCTGGTGACCTATGAACCGGATGAGCTGCATCATGTGATGCGGTTTGCCCTGGGCTGTTGGCAGCAGATGATCGATTCCCAACAGTACCGCAGCGTGCTCATGTACAAGAACAAAGGCCCGCTTTCGGGCGGCAGCCTCGTCCATCCACACATGCAGATTGTGGGTTTGGAGCAGGAAGACGGCTATGCGGCGCTGACTTCCGCCAATTTCGAAGGCATCAATGTCTGGCAACAGGGGAGAATCTCGGTCAATATCTCAACCGAGCCGATCATGGGATTCTTTGAGGTCAACGTCTCGGCTCCACAGGGAATCGCCGCCAGCGACGACGCCCGCGACCAAACCGAAGCGGACCTGTTTGCCGATGCGATTGCGGTGGCCCTGCGCTATATTCTGCGCGAGCACCACGGCGGCCGCGCAGAGTCGTATAACTTGTTCTTCTACCACATGGACGGCCGGACCATTGCCAAGGCGCTGCCACGTTGGGTGGTTTCGCCCTACTTTGTCGGCTATCGTTTGGCCCAGGTCAATGCCGAGACGACGCTTGATATCGATGCTGAGCGCCTACGCGCGCATCTGGAAACGCTCGCATGGCAAGGCGAACGCCTGCGAAAAGCGTGCTGCCTAGCGTGCCATCGCGTCGCGGCCGGCTTCGACCCGCTTGCGCTGTTTGGCGCGCTCCTCGCCGGTCAGGCGCTCAAAGAGATGCCCGATAATCGAGGCCAGCACCTGCTGAAACAGCGTGCCGCACATGACGGGGAACACGACCTCGCCGGGAAAATACTGTGTGGCGATGACGGCACCCGAAGAGATATTGCGCATGCCGCAGGTAAAGCACATGGTGGTCGTCTCGCTATACGGCAGATGCAGGGCACGTGCGACCAAGATGCCGATGATAAAGCCACTGATGGCGAACGCCAGAATAAAGAGGGCGACTTCTAAGCGCTCAACATTCATGTGCAGCACGTACTCGCTCATGGCGGTGGAGTTGGACGCGATGACACCCATCATCATGAACTTGCAGGCGGGCGAAAGCGCGGGGGAGAGTTTCTCATGACCCCAACCGCGCGTGAGTTCGTTAATGACGATACCGAGCACGGCGGGTATGGCGATCATAAAGGCCATATTCTGCATCATGCTCGGCACATCGATCGAGACGGTGGCGCCCAGCAGGAGCTTGAGCGTAAGAGGAATCGTCACAGGCGAGATAACCGAGGACGTCAGGATAATGGTGAGCGCGAGCGGGCCGTTGCCGCCGAACATGCTAATCCACATAAAGGCAGTGACTGCCACGGGTACGCTGTACTCGAGCACGATGCCGCAGACAAGGTTGGGGTTGGAGCCAAAGAACAGCGACCCCATGGCATAGGCTGCTATGGGAATGAGCACCGCGGAGACGAGCAGCGCCAAAATCAGGTGCAGCGGACGGCGGAACACCTCAGCCACCTGGTGGAAGGTGTTGCTGAGCGCACCCTGAAACGTCATAAAGGCAAACAAGGTGGGAACGATGGGCTTGAGTAAGCCGATCTGCTGGGGAAAAAGCACGCCGAGCGTCACGCAAATCGGAACGATGACCTGCATGTGCCCCGCGAGAAACTTGCCCAGTCCAACCCATTGCTTCATATGCTCTTGTGACTCCCTTTGCTCGTGAATCCGTTTTGAATGGATATGCTAGACGCTCGCGTGCGTCCGTGCGTCAGAAACGCTCGATTATTTCGAGGCTATTACCGGCATCGTTTACCGAAACCGCGGCGTGCTGCGGCGATTTGCGTCCGCGCTGCACGGTATAATAAATCCGTTCAACAGATCTGCCTGCCGAAGCGGGCATACACAGAGGACTCATCGCTATGAACCGTGAGAGGTATCGCGGCGACCTGCCCCTATCGGGGGTGGGCGCCTATGTCATCGCTTAAGACGACGCATCGCTGGGCGGTCGCTCGGCAAAACCCCGAGCTCGAAAAGGAGCTTTCGGCTGGCCTGGGCATACCCGGGCTGGTGGCGCGTATTATGGTCGCGCACGGCATTGACTCCATCAAAGAGGGCCAATTGTTTTTGACGCCTTCGCTCGATCGCGACTGGGCCGACCCACTCATTATCCCGGGCATGTCGGTCGTTGCCGACCGCGTCGAGCGTGCTATTTGCAACCACGAGCACATTGCGGTCTTTGGCGATTTTGACGTTGACGGTATTACGTCGACCTGCCTGTTGACCGAGGCATTGCGCACGTTTGGCGCCGATGTCACGCCGTTTATTCCGCATCGCTTTGACGAGGGCTACGGTCTTTCGCGCGCGGCGCTCGACCGCGTTAACGAGCTCGCTCGCCCCCAGCTGATCGTGACCGTCGATAACGGTATTGCCGCCAAGGAAGAGGTTTCCTATCTGGAGAGCCTGGGGATCGATTTGGTGGTCACGGACCATCACGAGCCCTCCGACCAGGTGCCGCAGGGTGTGCCCCTGACCGACCCCAAGCTCGAGGACGAGGGCCCCTCGCGCGAGCTTGCCGGTGCTGGTGTGGCGCTCAAGCTGGTGCAAGTCCTGGGTGAGCGCCTGGGCAAGCCGTCGTATTGGCGTTCGCTGATAGAGGTCGCGGCGCTGGGCACCGTGTCCGACATGATGCCGCTCACGCCCGAGAACCGCGCGCTGGTCGCCGAGGGCATCCAGCAGATGCGCGTGACGGCTCGTCCCGGCTATATCGCGCTGGCCGCACTTGCCAAGGCCGACCTTTCTAGCATTACGGCCGACGGCCTGTCGTTTTCGCTCATCCCTCGTCTGAATGCTGCCGGCCGCATGGCTGATCCCAAGCTGGCGCTCGACCTGCTGCTTGCCCGTGATCCTATCGAAGCAAGTGCACTGGCAGCCGAGCTCGAGGAGATTAACCGTCAGCGCCGCGAGATCGAGGCGGAGCTCACACGCGACGCCATGGCAAGGGTCGAGGAGACTTATGACGGCGGTCGCGCAATCGTCGTGGGTGGCGAGGGCTGGCACGAGGGCGTCAAGGGTATCGTGGCGAGCCGCTTGACCAATCGCTATCACGTGCCGGCGCTGCTCTTCTCGATCGAGGACGGCGTTGCACGCGGATCGGGCCGCTCGGTGGGCAAGGTCAACCTGTTCGACGCCGTCGAGCGTTGCTCCGACCTGCTGATTCGTCGCGGCGGGCATGCCGGTGCGGTGGGCGTGACCATCGAGGCATCCAAGCTCGATGAGTTCCGCCGCCGCCTTTCCGCCGTGCTATCGGAGCTTCCCGCCGAGGACTTTGAAGACACCGACGAGGTCGCCGCCACCGTCGACCTTTCCGAGCTGAATATCGAGACCATCGAGCAGATCTCCCGTCTTGAGCCGTTTGGCCAGGGCAACAAGGTGCCGCTTCTGGCCGCCGAGGGCGTAACAATGTGCGATCGCGCCGTGGTGGGCAAAACCGGCGAGCACATGCGCTTCGTGGCGACCGATGGCGCCGCGAGTGTGCCGGCCATTATGTTCCGCGTGCCGCAGATCGATAAGCTCATCAATTGCGATAGCGCCGTCGACTTGGTGTTCGAAGCCGTGGCCGAGCATTGGCAAGGTCGCGTAAAGCCAAAGCTCATGATCAAGGATGTCTTGGTGCGCGATACCGCGGCGCGCAATATCGACGATCCGGCATGTGAGCTTCGTCGCGGCGTGGAGCCTGCGGACGCCGGTCTTCGTCTGGAGTCCCGCAAGCGCCAAACGCTCGCCCAGCTTTCCTATACCGAGCTGACGCGCTCGCTTATCCATAGCTTTATCGGCTCGAACCAGCCACATCGCGCGCAGGTCGAGGCACTCGATGCCCTGGCCGATCACCAAAGTGTTCTGGCCGTTATGGGAACGGGGCGCGGCAAGTCTCTTATCTTCCATGTGCACGCCGCGCGCGAGGCGGTCCTTCGTGGGCGTGCGAGCATCTTTGTCTATCCGCTGCGTGCGCTCGTTGCCGACCAGGCCTATCATCTTTCATCGACGATGGCTGCGCTCGGCATTGGCGTGGGCGTGTTGACCGGCGAGACCGTGGAGGCGGCGCGCGATGACGTGTTTGCCGGCTTGGCTTCGGGCCGCACCGGCATCGTGCTCACGACGCCCGAGTTCCTGTCTATCCATCGCGATCGCTTTGCGCGTTCTGGACGTATCGGCTTTGTCGTTATCGATGAAGCGCATCATGCCGGTCTTGCCAAGGGCGGCGACCGCAGCGCCTATCTCGACATGCCCGATATTCTCAAAGCCCTGGGCGACCCCGTTGTCATGGCGGCAACGGCTACCGCGACGGCCCCGGTCGTGGCGGAGCTTGCTCGTGTATTGCCGATTACCAGGACGGTGGTCGACGAGACCGTTCGCGAGAACCTGCAACTCGAGGACGACCGTGACCTTGCGAGCCGCGAAAATCGCCTGGTGTCGATCGTGGCGACGGGGGAGAAGACCGTCATCTACGTCAACTCGCGTGATCAGTCCGTGGCGCTTGCCAAGACGCTACGCAAACGCGTTCCCGACTACGCGTCGCATATCGCCTTTTACAACGCGGGCCTTACGCGCACCGACCGCCATCGCGTAGAGGAGGCGTTTCGTGACGGATGCCTCAGTTGCATCGTTTCGACCTCTGCCTTTGGCGAGGGCGTCAACCTTCCCGATATTCGCCATGTCGTGCTCTACCACATGCCGTTTGGCGCGATTGAGTTTAACCAGATGAGTGGTCGTGCCGGCCGCGATGGACAGCCCGCCGTGATTCACCTGCTCTATTCGTCGCGTGACGCTCGTATTAATGAGCGCCTGCTCGATTGTTACGCGCCCGAGCGCGACGAGCTCGTCACGCTCTATCGTGCGCTGCAGACCATGTGGCGCTCCAACCGCGGCAAGACCGGGGACGATTCCTTTAGCGCGAGCGATATCGACATCGCGCAGATGTGCCTTGCCATCGATGCTCGCACGCCGGTCGACGAGCGCTCGGTGGAAAGTGGCCTGGGAATCTTCGAAGAGCTTGGCTTCTGTCGCGTTTCGGGGTTTGACGACACCCGTCGCATCGCGATGGCCGAAAACCCCGGCCGTGTGCAATTGAGCAGGTCAATTCGGTATTTGGAGGGCTTGCGTTCGCGCATGGAGTTCTCGGCTTTCCGGAGTTGGGCGCTCGATTCGTGCGCTTCTGATATGCTAGCCAAAGTTAACCGCCCGATCGTACCGCGGGCCTAGGGGAAGGGGACCTCGATGGATGCCGCAGCCCGTACCGCCCATGATTCCGCCCTCCAGCCGTTCTCGGAGATGGAGCACTATAAGCATGCCGATGAGCTGCCGCCCGAGATTATGGCGGACAGCTACGACAAGCTGGAGCGCCTGTGCCTCAAATATATGAATGAGGATGACTTCTCCATGGTGGAGCAGGCCTACTGCTTTGCCGCCGAGAAGCATTGCAACCAAAAGCGCCGCTCGGGTGAGATGTACATTAACCATCCCGTCGAGGTGGCCATCATTCTGGCTGATCTCAAGATGGACTGCGATGTGGTGTGCGCCGCGTTGCTGCACGATACCGTCGAGGACACCGAAACCTCGCTTGCCGACGTTTCCGGCCTGTTTGGCGAAACCGTGGCCGAGCTCGTCGACGGCGTGACCAAGCTCACCAACATCGAAGTCGACAGCATGGACGAGAAGCAGGCGCTCACGCTGCGAAAGATGTTCCTCGCCATGTCCAAGGACATCCGCGTCATCATCGTCAAACTCGCCGACCGCCTGCATAATATGCGCACGCTCGCCGCCCTGCGCGAGGACCGTCGCCTGTTTAAGGCACGCGAGACTATGGACGTGTACGCGCCCCTGGCCGACCGCCTGGGCATGAGCTCTATTAAGTGGGAGCTCGAGGATCTGTCCTTCTTCTATTTGGAGCCCGACGCCTACCAGCGCATCGCGCGCATGGTGGCAGAGTCGCGTGAGGTTCGCGAGCGCTATCTGGCCGAGACTATCAAGACGCTCACCGACGAGCTTAACCGCATTGGCCTGGAGGGCTTCCAGATCAACGGCCGCTCCAAGCACTATTGGTCCATCTACCAAAAGATGAAGCGCAAGGGCAAGGAATTTTCCGAGATCTACGACCTGGTGGCACTGCGCGTCATCACGCATTCGGTGCGCGATTGCTACTCCACGCTCGGTGCGGTGCATACGCTGTGGCACCCCATGCCCGGTCGCTTTAAAGACTATATCGCCATGCCCAAGGTCAATAACTACCAGTCGCTCCACACGACGGTTATCGGCCCCACGGCCCGCCCGCTCGAGATTCAGATTCGAACCTACGAGATGCACGAGCAGGCCGAGTACGGTATTGCCGCTCACTGGCTCTATAAGAAGTCGGGCGGATCGTCTGCGTCTAAGACCAATGATGCCCAGCGCTTGGACGACCAGATTAACTGGCTCAAACATTCGCTCGATTGGGCTGCGTCTGATGAGATCACCGACGCCAAGGAATACCTGCATTCGCTGAAGGTCGATCTGTTCGATCAGGAGATCTTCGTCTTTACGCCCAAGGGCGAGGTCATGGCGCTTCGTGCCGGCTCCACGCCGCTCGACTTTGCCTATGCCGTTCACACCGAGGTGGGCAACCACTGCGTCGGCGCTAAGATCAACGGTGCGGTGGCCCCGCTCACGCACGAGATCAAGACGGGCGACCGTGTCGAGATTCTGACCAACAAGAGTTCCAAGCCGTCGCGTGATTGGCTCAAGATCGTTAAGACACCTTCCGCCAAGTCAAAGATCCGCCGTTACTTCGCCGCTGCGACCAAAGACGATGACGCTGCTGCCGGTCGCGATATACTGGCCAAGGACCTGCGCAAGCGCGGGTATGGCATCTCTACGCCGCGATCCACGCGTGCGCTCAACGCCGTGGCGGAGCAGTTTAATTACAAGCAGCTCGAGGACCTGTTTGCCGCCGTCGGCGCCGGCAAGGTTGCCCCGCGCGCCGTGGGTAACAAAGTCGAGCAAATCTTGGACCCCAAGCCCGAGGAACAGCTCACCAAGGCCGAGGCTATCGCCGAGGTCGTGAAGCAGCCTGCCCGCGGCTCCAACCGCAAGCCGCAAAAGCGCGGCAAGAGCGCCAGCAACGGCATTATCGTCAAGGGCGAGAGCAACAGCGGTCTGCTGGTCCGTTTGGCGCATTGCTGCAATCCGGTGACGGGCGACGATATCGTCGGCTTCATCACGCGCGGTCGCGGCGTCTCGGTGCATCGCGCCAACTGCCCCAACGTCAAGGGTCTTATGGAACATCCCGAGCGCATGATCGAAGTGGAGTGGGACGGCGCTGCCGACACCCTCTTCCAGGTCGAGATCGTGGTCGAGTGCCTGGACCGCATGGGCCTGCTCAAGGATGTCACCATTGCTATTGGCGATGCGGGTGGCAATATCCTTTCTGCCGCCACGTCGACCAACCGCGAGGGTATTGCAACCCTGCGCTTTATGGTCGAGATCTCGGACGCGAGCGGTCTGGATCCGCTGCTGGCCTCTATCAGCAGCGTTGACTCGGTCTACGACGCGCGCCGCTTGATGCCCGGCGAGGGTGGAGCGCAGCTTAAGCGCCGCGTTTAGTCGCGACGAACGTGCCACATTATCGATATTCGCTACACTCGAGGCATCGTTTGATGCCTCGAGTTCTATAGAGAGGAGAGGGACATGGGTGCTGTGTCCTTGGATTTAACTCCCAAGGGATCGGTCGAGATCGAGACGCTCGTAAACGGTCCCATTCAGACCAATAGCTATGCTGTCATTTCGGACAATGAGTGCGTGATTATCGATCCCGCATGGGAAGGCGAGCGCTTGGTGGAGCATATTCGAGCCGAGCATCCCGGTGTACGCGTGCTTGGCGCCGTATGCACTCATGGCCATGCCGACCATGTTGGCGGTGTCGCTGGAGTTCGGGCCGCCGTTGGCGCCGACGCCCTGTACGAGCTGTGTGGCAAGGACGCAGCAGTGCCGCATGCGAATATCGAGGAGCAGCGAGCGATGTGGGGCATCGAGACGTCCGATCCAGGTGAGCCGACGCGGCTGCTTGCCGAGGGCGACACCATTGAGCTGGGCGACATTTGCCTGCAGGTAATTGAGGTGCCCGGGCATACGCCGGGCGGGATCGTCTTGTTCGCCGCCACCGAGCAGGGGAACATTGCCTTTGTGGGCGACACCCTATTCCCGGGCAGCCACGGCCGCACCGATCTTGCCGGTGGCGACGAGGCAGCGATTCTGCGCTCGCTCTCCAAGCTCGCCCACATGCTTCCACCCGATACCGTTTGTTTGACTGGCCACGGTCCCTCGACCACTATGGCGCGTGAACTCATGTGCAACCCGTTCATGCGCTAGACAGTTTCCGTTTCCACCCAAGAGACTTCCGACTTCTGGGGAAATCGAGATTGTGGAACACCTTTCATAAACCTTGTATCTTTCTAATTGTCGGATAGATACGGGGAGGTGAAACGCTGGTGTTAGATTCACAGGTTCAAAAAGTACTTGACTACATAGAGGCTAATCACGATGTTTCGCCCGCTCGTCTTTGCGAAGAGTTTGGCGTGAGCGATCGCACGATTCGTACTTATGTCAAGAAGCTCAACGCTGTCCTCGAGCCTCAGGCCCATATCCATAAACACCGTGGCGGGGGTTATACCCTCAATATCAGCGATTGCGACGCATACCGCTCGATCAAGGACGATGCATCCAATGGGGGTCTCAAGTCAATTCCCTCTACGAGCGAGGGACGCGTTGAGTACTTGCTGAACGACCTGTTGAGTCGCGTCGACTGGATCACCCTGGACGATCTTTCGGAGATCCTCTATGTATCCCGCAATGCTATTTCAGGCGATCTCAAGCGGGTTGAGGCACAGCTGGCCAAGTTCGATCTCAAGCTTGAACGGCGTCCTCATTACGGGATTCGCGTGAGCGGCTCGGAGATGTCGCGTCGCCTCTGCTTGGCAAGCATTACGCTCGACAAGCTTGCAGAGCATCGTGAGAGCGATTCTCAGAACCAGGTGACCCTCGACACGATTGCCACCTGTGTGAATGAGGTCATTGCCGAGGAAGGCTTCCAAATCAACTCAGCGGCCTATCAAAACTTGCTGGTTCATATCGCGGTCGCCATTTGGCGAATCCGCGAGCAGTGCTACGTCCCGCTCGAAGCCGAACATATTGAGAAGCTGCGTACAGCGCGCGAGTTTGCGGTGGCCGGTTGTGTGGCTTTGCGTATCGAGAAAGCTTTCGACATTCGGCTCCCAGAGGAGGAGGTTGCCTACATCGCCATTCACCTTGCGGGAAAGCAATCTCTGTATGCTAGTTCCGACGGTGCAGATGAAGGTCTCGTAATTTCCGACGAGGTTTGGGATGTGGTCACTGAGATGCTCGAGTGCATCTGGGATTCCTATCACTTTGATTTTCGCGGCGATCTTGAGCTCCGCATGAACCTCGCGCGTCATATCGTTCCGCTTGCCGTGCGTCTCAAATATCGCATGCATATCGATAATCCGCTGCTTGCCGATATCAAGGAGAGATTCGCGCTCGCGTATTCGATGGCACTCGATTCGTCGGTCATCCTTGCCGAGCACTACGGTAGTCGTCTTTCGGATGACGAGATCGGCTATATCGCACTCGCCTTCGCCTTGGCGCTTGAGCGCCAGAAGAGCGAGGTCCCGCGTAAGAATATCCTCGTAGTGTGCGCGAGCGGACAGGGAAGCGCCAAGCTCCTTGAGTACCGATACCGCCAAGAGTTCGGTGCTCTCGTGGACAAGATTGTGACCTGCGATGCCTCCCATGTCGACAGTATTGATATGACGGGTATCGATTACGTTTTTACCACGGTGCCCCTGCATCGAGCGCTTCCGGTGCCCGTGCGCGAGGTGAGCTTCTTTCTCGATGCCGATGATATGCACGATGTTCGTGAGATTCTTGCCGGTGCAAATGTTACCGGTGACCTTGCACCTTATTTTTCGGCTGACCTTTTTGTCTCCGATATGGTCGCTGCAGACAAGAACGAGGTCATCTCAATTCTATGCGAGCAGGTCGCCGCCATGCGTAACGTGCCTGACGAGTTTAAGCAGCTGGTCATGCGTCGCGAGGAACTCGCGCAGACGAGTTTTGGCAATCAGGTCGCCATGCCCCATTCGGTCAAGGCCGTGACGGACGAGACGTTTGTTTGCGTTGGACTGCTGCGCGAGCCGGTCGAATGGAACGGGCAAGCGGTGCGGGCGGTCTTTCTAGTATCAGTCTCAAAGGCTAAGGACAAGAAGCTTGACCGTTTCTACCGCAGTATGGCCAAGATGCTTACCAGCAAAGAGGCTATCCAGGAGCTTGTCGACAACCAACGATGGGAGACCGTCGTCAAGCTTTTGAATATGTATGGAAAAACAGACAACAACGAGTAGAAGGAGACACCGATGGACGAGAGCAAATATGAAAATGCCCTTCAAATCATCCTGCATGCGGGCAACGCCAAGTCCGCCGCGCTCATGGCAATCGACGCCGCCCATGATGGCGATTTCGAAGAGGCCGAGAAACAGCTCGCCGAGGCGCAGTCCGAGATGAGCGCTGCCCACAAGATGCAGTTCGAGCTCACTCAGGCTGAAGCGAACGGCAATACCGTCGATATCAACATCATCTTGATCCATGCCGAAGACCATCTGACGATGGCCATCATGGCGAGTGATTTTGCCGAGCGCTTTATCGAGCTTTATCGCGATAAGTACGAGGGCAAGTAGCCCTAAAATACCGAGTTTGGTCAATCGGGCGCCCAAGATGAGCGCTTTTGAAAGGAGTCCGTTATGAACATCATGTTGGCTTGCTGTGCTGGTATGAGCACCTCGCTCGTTGTGAGCAAGATGGAGGAGGCCGCTAAGGCCCAGGGCAAGGATGATTACAAGATTTGGGCCGTCGAGCAAGGCCAGGTTGCCGAGGAACTCGGAAACTTTGACGTTTTGCTGCTTGGCCCGCAGGTCCGCCATCTTCAGCGCAAGCTCACCAAAGTCGTTGACGGCAAAGCTCCCGTTGCCGTAATCGATCCGGTTGCCTACGGCAGCTGCGATGGCGCCAAGGTCCTCAAGCAGGCGGAGGACCTGGTCGCCAAGGCATAAGGGCTCAATAGCCCAAAATCGCCGCTGTGCGACTAGCACTCGACAGCGGTCTACATCCGAAAGCACGTCATTAACTTTCGAAAGCAGGTACATCATATGGCTTTCTCCGAGAAATTCGAAGATGTGATGATGGTTGTCGCAGAAAAAGTAGGCGACAACGTATATCTCTCCGCAATTAAGGATGCCTTTACCGCGTTTATGCCCTTCGTTATCGTGGGTTCTATGGGCACGCTGCTCAAGACGTTGGTCTCTTCCACCACGACGGGGCTTGCACAATGGGTGCCCGCGCTCGCGGGGCTTGAGCCGGCATTTTCCGCTATCAACTACTGCACCATGTCCTTCATGACGGTGCCCATCACCTTCCTGATTGGCCTTTACCTGGCCCGTGCCAAGAAGGCTCCGGAGTATCCGACGGCGCTCGTCTCCGTGGCGGCCTACATCTCCATGATTTGCACCTCCATCAAGGTCGACGGTGCCGGCACGGCTCTCGAGGCTCCGGTGTCTGGTCTTCTTACCACTCAGATGGGCGCTCAGGGTCTTTTTGTCGGCATGATCACGGCCGTTGTGTTCGGTTCGCTTTTCTGCTGGCTCTCTAAGATCGACCAGATCAAGATCAAGATGCCTCCTTCGGTTCCCTCTGGTATCTCCCAGTCCTTCAACGTTATGATCCCGGTCTTTATTGTCCTCGTCGTGAGCGCTATCTTCGGCCTTGGCTTCCAGGCCCTTACCGGCTCCTATATCAACGATTGGATCTACGGCCTTATGCAGGCTCCGCTCGAGGCGGCCTTCAAGACTCCGGCTGGCGTTGTCATCATCGTTGTCGTGTCCCAGCTCTTCTGGGTTCTCGGTATCCATGGCGGTCTCATTGTTTCCCCGGTGCGCAACCCCATGTTCAATGCTGCAATCGCCGCCAACACCGCCGCCCTTGCCGCTGGCACCATGCCCGATTCTCCGTTCACCATGGGTTTTTGGAACTGCTTCGTTGCTCCCGGTGGCGCCGGTATGACCCTCTGCCTCATCATCGCTATTTTCCTGTGCTCCAAGCGCGATGAGGAAAAGGCTATCGCCAAGCTCGGTTTCCTGCCTGGCATCTGCGGCATCTCCGAGCCCGTCGTCTTCGGTATCCCTCTGGTCTTGAACCCGATCTACGCGATTCCGTTTGCCTTTGGTTCCGGTATCTGCGTCGCCATCGCCATGTTCGCCACCTCTATCGGCTTCCTTCCCTGCAACACCGTTGACGTGCCCTTTGGTGTGCCCATCCTGCTTAATGCCTTTGTTGGCCATGGCTGGCAGGGTGTTGTGGTCCAGGTCGTCGAGCTCGTCGTGGGCGTCCTTATCTGGATCCCCTTCGTCCTCGCCAACAGCAAGCTGGCCAAGAAGGAGCAGGAAGAGGCTGCTCAGGCCTAATGGCTACACCTATCGGCTGTCCGATAATATGCCTGTAACTTCGAGGGGCGCGGTGCACGGGAGCGCCGTGCCCCTCTTTTTAACTAAGGAGATAACTATGAGCTACGTGTTCCCCGAAGGCTTTTTGTGGGGCGGTGCCACTGCCGCCAACCAGTGCGAGGGTGCTTGGGATGTGGATGGCAAGGGCCTTTCGGTCGCCGACTGCACCACCTATAAGCCCAAGGTCGACAAAAAGGACTACGCGGCCCTTCACGGCATCACTGACGAACAGATCAAGGAGGCCGAGGCTTCGACCGATATCCACGTGTACCCCAAGCGTCACGGCATCGACTTCTTTCATCGCTACAAGGAGGACATTGCGCTTTTCCAGGAGATGGGCTTCAAGACGCTGCGCGTATCCATCCAGTGGACTCGCCTGTTCCCCACGGGTACAGAGGAAGAGCCGCTCCAGGCCGGCATCGACTACTACCGCGACCTGTTCCGCACCATGAAGGATGCGGGCATTGAGCCACTTGTGACGCTTCACCACTACGAGATGCCGCTCTATTTGGCAAACCACTACGATGGTTGGGGCAAGCGCGAAGTCATCGACTTCTTCTTGCGCTTCTGCGAAGTCTGCTTCCGCGAGTTTGGAAAGTACGTTACCTATTGGCTCACATTCAATGAGATCGACTCTGTGTTCCGCCACCCCTGGACCACGATCGGCGTTTGCACCGAGCGTTATCCCGAGGATAAGCGCGAGGAGCTTATCTACCAGTGCGTGCACAATCAGTTTGTGGCGAGCGCCCTTGCCACCAAGATGCTGCACGAGATGGTTCCCGGTGCTCAGATGGGCTGCATGGTCACGCGCACCCTCACCTATCCCGAGAACTGCAATCCCAAAAACATGCTGCTTGCGCAGAAGGACAACCGCGATAACTACTTCTATAGCGATGTCCAGGTACTTGGCGAGTATCCGCAGCATGTGCTCAACTATTGGAAGCGCAAGGGCATCCACGTCGAGTTCGGCATGGGTGACGAGGCCATACTCAAGCAGTATCCGGTCGACTTCGTCTCGTTTTCTTATTACATGTCGATGGTTGACTCCATTGATGCGGACAAGCGCGAGAAAGTCGGAGGAAACCTTGCTACCGGCGTCAAGAACCCCTTCCTGCCCATTTCTGACTGGGGTTGGCAGGTCGACCCCGATGGCCTCACCTACGCGTTGATCGATATGCAGGACCGCTACCATAAGCCGCTCTTTATCGTCGAGAACGGTCTTGGCGCCTACGATAAGGTCAACGAAGACGGCACGATTGACGATGACTATCGCATCGACTACTTCCGTGAGCACATTAAGGCCATCGGCGCTGCTATCGAGGAAGGTGTCGACGTGATGGGCTATACCCCGTGGGGGTGCATCGACCTGGTCTCGATGTCGACGTGCGAAATGGACAAACGGTACGGCTTTATCTATGTTGACCTCGACAATGAGGGCAACGGTACCTATGCACGCTCTAAGAAGAAGAGCTTCGATTGGTACCAGAAGGTTATCGCCACCAACGGTGCTGACCTCGACTAGCTTTCATTCAACAAGTGTGAGGGCCGTCGCGATGACGGCCCGTTTCCTATAGAAAAGAGGACGACCATGGGTGTTTTTCCAAAAGACTTTCTTTGGGGCGGCGCGACTGCTGCCAATCAGTTCGAGGGAGCCTGGGACGTAGACGGCAAGGGTCCGAGTTGCATGGATATGGCCACTAACGGCAACCATCACCACCCGCGCGAGATCACGCCCGAGCTCGACCCCAACAAGCTCTATCCCTGTCACGATGGTGTCGATTTCTACCATCACTACAAAGAGGACATCGCCTTGCTCGCCGAGATGGGATTCAAGGTCTTTCGTTTCTCGATGAACTGGCCTCGCGTCTTCCCAACGGGATTCGAAGATGAGCCCAACGCGGCTGGCCTTGCGTTTTACGATTGCGTGATGGACGAGTGCCATAAGTACGGCATCGAACCGCTCGTGACGCTGAGTCATTACGAGATGCCTTTTGCCATGTGCCAGAAAGTCGATGGCTGGGCTTCGCGCGAGGCTATTGACTGCTACGTGAAGTATGCCAAGACCGTCATGGAGCATTTCAAGGGCAAGTGTCGCTACTGGCTCACGTTCAACGAGATCAATTGCGGCATGATGTCCCTTGGCAACTACATGAGTCTCGGCATTCTGAATCCGGGCTCCTTTGACCTTCGCCATCAGAAAGATGACCCGCAGAAGCGTTTGCAGGCGCTGCACCATCAGTTTGTCGCAAGTGCTCTTGCGGTCAAGGCGGGGCACGAGATCGACCCCGACAACAAGATGGGTTGTATGATTGCCTACATGCTGGCCTATCCGCTCACGCCCAATCCTGCGGACGTCGAGCTTGCCCGCGAGCGTAACCAGTATCGCAACTACTACTGTTCAGATGTCCAAGTGCGCGGCGAGTACCCCTACTTTGCCCAGCGCATCTGGGACGAGGAGGGCGTGACGCTCGATATCACCGACGAGGACCGTAAGATTCTCAAAGAGGGTACGGTCGATTTCTATACGCACAGCTACTATCAGAGCCAGTGCGCAAGCACTGACCCTGCCGAGGAGACGAGCGGTAACCTTCTCGGGGGCGCCAAGAATCCTTACCTCAAGGAGACTGCATGGGAGTGGCCAATCGACCCTATGGGTCTGCGTATCATGCTCAACCAGGTGTACGAGCGCTATCAAATTCCCATTATGGTGGTTGAGAACGGCCTCGGCTGCTGCGACGAGGTCAATCCGGATGGATCCATCGACGACGACTATCGTATCGAGTACTTGCGCGATCACATCAAGGCCATGGCCGAGGCCATCAAGGATGGTGTTGAGGTCTGGGGCTACACGCCTTGGGGCTGCATCGACCTGGTGAGCAATGCCGATGGAGAGATGGCCAAGCGCTACGGGTTTGTTTATGTCGATAAGCACGATGACGGCACCGGTACTATGGAGCGCTCGCGTAAAAAGAGCTTCTACTGGTACAAGAAGGTTATTGAGACCAACGGCGAGGAGCTGTAATGGGAGGAGCGGTTGCCGCGCTTATCAGTCAGATCGTCATCATGTTTATCCTGATGGCGATCGGCTATTTTCTCTACCGCATGAAGATTATCGACCGCAAGGGCACGAGCCAGATGGCCAATGTGGTCATCTATGTGGCGTATCCCTGCATTACGCTGAGAACCCTTATGGTCGACTTCGAACCCAACATGATCCGCGACGCAGGATTTTGCTTTGTGCTTACCGTTGTGGTCACACTAATTTCGATTCCGCTCACGCGTCTGTTTTTTAAAAAGGAGGATGGTGTCGCCCGTTACGGTGCCATCTTCTCCAACAGCGGCTTTATCGGGGTTCCCATTGTTATGGGCGTGTTCGGGTCCGAGTACGTCTTCTACCTCTCCATCGGAGTCTCATGCCTCACGTTTTTCATTTGGACGTATGGCGTATGGTTGGTTTCGGGTGATAAGAGCCAGATGTCCTTTAAGAACTGCATTACTAACCCCAATCTCATCATGATCTTGATTGGTCTTGTTTGCTTTTTCTTTTCAATCCATCCGCCCGCGTTGATGGCGACGATTCTCGATGACCTGGGTGCGCTCAATACGGGCCTTGTGATGCTTGTGCTTGGAGCCTATTTGGCGCAGAGCGATATGCGCGCTGTCGTTACGAGCAAAAAGGCCTATCTCGTTAGCTTGGTGAGACTCGTCATCATCCCGGCGATCGTTGTTGGCATATTGGCGCTCTTCCCGTGGATTGATGCCAAGGTTCGCCTCACGATGCTTATCGCTCTCGGTGCACCTGTCGCATCGTTCGCGGCCATCTTGTCCGAGAAATACGGCGGCAACTATAAGTTTGGAATCGGTTTGGTGACGCTGTCCACGATTCTGTCGCTCGTCGCCATGCCCATCATGCTTGAGCTCGCGTCTTTGGTGATCGTATAGCTGGTTGGTATTTGGGGGTTGACAATAACGTCAACCCCCCAAACTCGTCAACGGCCGTTCTGAGGCGGCAGGCGGTATAAAAAATCGCTAAAGTACCCATATTCGTGAACAAACGAACGTTTATCTTGGGTATGCCGTGGTAAAATCTCAGGCGTTATCGGAGCAACCTTACAGGAGGTTTCTTTTATGCTCGTCAACGCAGCAGACATGCTCAAGAAGGCCGAGGCCGGCAAGTACGCTCTCGGTGCCTTCAACACCAACAACCTCGAGTGGACCCTGGCTATTCTCCAGGCCGCCGAGGAGGCCAAGTCTCCGCTGATCCTTCAGTGCACCGCTGGTGCCGCTAAGTGGATGGGCGGTTTCAAGGTCTGCGCCGACATGGTCAAGGCTGCCGTCGAGGCCACGGGCGTTACCGTTCCCGTCGCCCTTCACCTCGATCACGGTTCTTACGAGGACTGCTTCAAGTGCATCGAGGCCGGCTTCACGTCCATCATGTATGACGGCTCTCACGAGGAGACCTTCCAGCTTAACCTCGACCGCACCAAGGAGCTCGTTGAGCTTGCCCACTCCAAGGGCATGTCCATCGAGGCCGAGGTTGGCGGCATCGGCGGCACCGAGGACGGCGTGACCTCCAACGGTGAGCTCGCTGACCCCGCTGAGTGCAAGCAGATTGCCGACCTGGGCGTTGACTTCCTCGCCTGCGGCATCGGCAACATCCACGGCGTGTACCCCGCCGACTGGGCTGGCCTGTCCTTCGAGCGTCTGGGCGAGATTAAGGCCGAGACCGGCGACCTACCCCTCGTTCTTCACGGTGGTACCGGCATCCCCGAGGATCAGATCAAGAAGGCCATCTCCCTGGGCATCTCCAAGATCAACGTCAACACCGACCTGCAGCTCGTCTTCGCCAAGGGCGTCCGCGAGTACATCGAGGCTGGCAAGGATCAGCAGGGCAAGGGCTTCGACCCCCGCAAGCTCCTCAAGCCTGGTCGCGACAACATCGTTGCCCGCACCAAGGAGCTCATGGAGGAGTTTGGCTCCGTCAACAAGGCGTAAGCGTCGCTAAACTTCCCGCCGGAAGCCCCGTCCCCCTACACTGTTTCCTTTGCGCTCACCTGGCTTTGCCAGAAGTCGCGCCAAGAAAACAGCTCCGGGGGACGGGGCTTCCTTCGTTTAACGCCGCAGGGTTACGAGGCTGAATTATTTATTTGACTACCGTTCAGCGGTGTTGATGGCTCCCTTGTTGGGGCTTTCTTTTTATCTCGCTACAATGGGCTTCGAGAGTTCTAATGACTTGGAGTTTGGTATGGCTGTTATTAATTTGCTGCCTTCGGATGGGAAGGTTATTGACGAGGGTCCTGTTGGTTGCTCTGTTGATGTTTGCTGTGATGACTTTCGTTATCTCGATATTGGACTGCCGCCTGAGATTCTTCGTCTTAAGGATGCCGGGTATTTGACGCAGGCTGTTGCTGCCTGCGATCGCCTTTTGGAGCAGAACCCTGAGCCTTCGCTGGCTGCCTGCGTTCGCGCCGAGCGGTATCGCATGATCGAGACGCCGCTTCATTTTTCGGTGCCGCGTGATCAGGCTATTGCGATGATTCGCGAGGAGTGGCCAGAGTTTACCGAGGAGCAGTTTGACGACCTGATCGATCGCAAGCGTATTGACTGGCGTTTTATCGATGGTGAACTGTTCGTTCTCGACAACTTCCTTGATTCTTTGCGTGTGTATCCCAAGGAGGTTCCGGGCCTGCATCCCGATTCTACGGATGGAATTGCGCTGCGCAACCAGATGCTCGAGGAGATGGAGTTACAGGGCGGGCTGTCTCGCGCCATCACGCTTAAGGCATGCGTATCTGTCCCCGGTGCTTTGGAGGGAGAGACCGTTCGCGCGTGGCTTCCCGTTGCCGCCGCCTGCCGCCAGCAGTCTCAGGTCGAGATGCTTGATATGACGCCGGAGGGGGTCGTTGCTCCCGCGAACTCCTCGGCGCGCACTGCCTCATGGGTCTCCTCGACCGATCGCTCATTCTCGGTGACCTATCGCTATCAAATCGATGCCGCTTATCGCGATATCTATGGGGGTGCGCTTCCGGCGCATCCGTGTATGGACGCGCCGCTGCCCGAAGATATTTCCGAGGACCGTCCGCACATTGCATTCACGCCGTATCTGCAACAGCTGACCGAGCATGTCGTTGATGGCCTCGAGGATCCGCTCGATCGCGCTCGTGCTATCTATGATTACCTGACACAGCATATCGACTATCGCTATCAGCCACCGTACCTGCTTTTGGGGTCTATTGCCGATGACTGTGCACATTCGCTTCGCGGTGATTGCGGCGTTATGGCGCTCACGTTTATCACCATGTGCCGTATCGCGGGCGTGCCTGCTCGTTGGCAGAGCGGCCTGTATGTTGCGCCTGATTCGGTGGGGCCTCATGACTGGGCGGAGTTCTATACACCACAGACTGGTTGGCTTAACGCCGATGTCTCGTTTGGCTCCTCGGCGCGTAGGATGGGGAAGGAATGGCGCCGCCGCCACTATTTTGGCAATCTCGACCCGTGGCGCATGGTGGCAAACTGTCGGTTCCAGGCGGGGTTTGAACCTGTCTTTGACGGCATGCGCGAGGACCCCTACGATAACCAGATGGGTGAGGCTTCGGTCGACGGTCGCGGATGCCGTCAGCGCGAGATGCTCCGCACGGTCGAACTCATCGAAATGCTCGAAGTTCCATTTTCGGACTAATCGGTAGAAAGCTGTGATAAACTAACTCACGCATTACGTGCCCGAGTGGCGGAATTGGCAGACGCAGTGGACTCAAAATCCACCGTTGGCAACAACGTGCGAGTTCGAGTCTCGCCTCGGGCACCATACATGCAAGTGAGCGTTCAAGGGGGTCAAGACCCTCTTTTTCGTGCCGAACTCGCGTGAGCGCGCGGAGCGTTAAGCAAACAGGCCTGTGGCCTGTTTGTAGCGAAGCGTGGCGAGGGCGCCATGCGCCCGAAGCCCGGGGCTTCGCGAAGCGAAGGCCCTTCGAGTCTCGCCTCGGGCACCATACATGCAAGTGAGCGTTCAAGGGGGTTGCGGCCCCCTTTTTCGTGTACGTAATGTGATAACGCGCTGCGCGTGTTATTATCCACAAGGCGTTGTTCCCGCAATGCTCTAAAGAGGAACCCGAGGGTTCCCACCTTTTGGCGCCAATGAGCAGCTGACTGGTCATACAACTTAGATTCTCTTCCTCAAATCGAGGATGTCTATGTGTACGACCTGGCTGCAAAGAAGCGCCGGGTTATTTTTTTATGAATGGAGGTAGGGAAAATAGCTAAGTCTGATGACACCCGCATCAACGACGAGATCACTGCATCTTCGTGCCGTTTGATTGGCGTCGATGGCTCTCAGCTCGGCCTGTTCGCCATCCGCGATGCCCAGCGCGTCGCCGACGATCAGGGTCTCGACCTGGTCGAGATCGCTCCCAACGCGGAGCCGCCGGTCTGCAAGGTCATGGACTACGGTAAGTTCAAGTACCAGCAGGCCATGAAGGCCAAGGCCGCTCGTAAGAACCAGTCCAAGGTCGAGGTCAAGGAAATGAAGTTCCGACCCAAGATTGACGTTGGCGATTACGAGACCAAGAAGGGCCACGTTCTGCGTTTCCTCAAGAAGGGCGCACGCGTTAAGATCACCATCATGTTCCGCGGCCGTGAGATGGCTCACCCGGAGCAGGGTCTTAACGTTCTCGAGCGTCTCGCCGAGGATCTTAAGCCTTACGCTACGGTCGAGTCCAAGCCTAAGATGGAAGGCCGTAACATGCTTATGCTGCTCGCCCCGATTAAGGGCGCCTTTGATGAGGATAAAGCGGCAAGCGATACCAAGTAACTAGTGTTCTGTAACCGATTAAGGAGTATTTCATGCCTAAGATGAAGTCCCACAGCGGCACCAAGAAGCGTTTCCGCAAGACTGGTACCGGCAAGCTTATGCGCGCCAAGGCTTTCAAGAGCCACATCCTGAGCAAGAAGTCCACCAAGCGTAAGCGTGGCTTCCGTCAGGAGACCGAGATCGCCGCTGCCGACCGCAAGGTCATCAAGTCGCGTCTCGCCTAAGTTCGCGTTCCCGTTTTTCGTTTAACCGTCTAGGAGTTGATAGAACATGGCACGTATTAAGCGCGCTGTTGCCGCCAAGAAGAAGCGCCGTACCGTTATGCACCGTGCGAAGGGTTACTACGGTGCCGCTTCGCGTACTTACAAGCATGCTAAAGAGCAGGTCCAGCACTCCCTGCAGTATCAGTATCGTGATCGCCGCAACAAGAAGCGCGAGATCCGCTCTCTCTGGATCACTCGTATCAACGCTGCCGCTCGCCTGAACGACATTTCTTACTCTCAGTTCATGCACGGCCTGAAGGTTGCCGGTATCGAGCTCGACCGCAAGGTCCTGGCTCAGATGGCTTACGAGGACATCGAGTCCTTCAACGAGCTGGCTGCCATCGCCAAGAAGGCCCTCGAGGCTTAATTGCTTCTTGCATCTTAAAGGGGCGCTTCCAATCCGGAAGCGCCCCTTTTTGATTGATTTGGGATGCGATCGATTTGGGACGTAGCCAAACCGATCAATTCGATAGCGTCCGAGTTGCAAGAAAGAGCAGGTAGCGTATGTGTCAAAGATTTTTGACACTCTAATCTGCGCGCAGCCGTCCGTATGGGTTTGATTTTGGGATTACGCTTTGCTTGCCGGCTTCTGTTGTGTAGCCGCCCAATAAGAGTTGAGATGCATTCGAAGGGAACGCCATGCAGCTGCCAAAACACCTTAAACAGTATCGACTCGATGTTGGTTTGTCCCAGGAGGATCTTGCAAGGCGCATTTTTGTAACACGTCAGACCATCAGTAATTGGGAGCGCGGTAAAACGTACCCCGACATCCAGAGTCTCCTACTGCTGTCTGAACAACTGGATGTAACGATTGACGAGCTTGTTAAAGGCGATATTTCAATAATTAGAGAAAGGGTTGAACGCGATAGGGGCACGCTCTATCGCTTGGGTGCGGGGATGTTGGCTGCGCTTCTTGCGTTTACCGTCTCTATGGCCTGGCTCATGTGGCAACAAAACCACGGGTGGGGGATGGTCCAGTGCGTTCCGACGATGGTGTTGGCAGTCGTCTTTGGTGCTGGCGCAATGTGCTGCGCGCTTGCAGCGGAACATATCAAGAAGAAGAATGATTTGGTGACGTATCAAGAGATATCCGACTTCTTGGACGGAAAGAAGGCGGACAGCGAAGAAACGAGGACGGGCTGGGCTTATGAGCATCCACAGCTTGCGAATGCCATCAAGTTTGCCGCAGCGGCTCTTATTGGACTAATCGTTTTTGAACTCGTTAACGCTGCTATGTCCCATTTCTAATGGGTATACAGCCATTAATGCGGCCGAAGCTTAACCGTTGGAAAACCGAACGGCCGCTCTAATAGGGGAGCCGCGGCCCTGTTCTTTTTAGGCTCTCACAGAGAGGGTCCATCCTCATTTGTGTAGGAAATGTGTGCGCCCAGATTCCCGCCCCCGGGGCCCCTCCGGTCTGGCAATATATCTCCTTGCCGCGCGGCCCGGTTCGACCGGATGAGCCGCGAGGGCGTGCACCTTGAGAACCGGATACTGCGAGGATGGACACATTCAGT